>CAMDKB010000435.1 GCA_945901195.1 Rhizobium sp. Q54 | reverse complement strand
CAGGTTTTAAGCCTGTTTCAGGACTGGCCGCAGCAAAGTTCGGAGAACGAGCCATCCAACCAATTGAATTTGTTCGATTAACGTTGGGACGCTAGTGTTGCATCATATAAGTGAAATCGGGGTTGCTCACCTCGGATCAGGCCGCGTGGTTCTGTTCGCGGCTGATCTCGGGCCGCTGCAGGACAGCAACAGCCGGGTGTGCCGGTTGTGGCCTTTCCTTGCGAACCTCAAGGGCTGCGGCGACTGCCGAGATACCAATGTCGCGGTAAAGACGGGTCAGAAGATCACGGGTGTCGCGGATCTGTTCGTTGGTGGGGGCGGCGGGATTGTTCTGGTTTTGCATGACTCGTTGCTCACTCTTACGCAGGCACAGGACTGGTTCTGAGACAACGATTACAAATGAGGGTTAAGGCTGTATTAAGGCGCAAATTTTATCCATAAATGGCAAAAACAATTTCTGTCGGCACAATGCTATGCATGGGTTTCCGAACCCGCGCGAACAGAATCGCGGGCCGCTTGCAAGAGCAGGTTGAGCTGCTGCAGCTGGCTCTCATCCATGCAGCCTAAAGTTTCAGCGACGAATTGTTTTTGAATGGCCAATGCCTTTTCGGCCGCGGTCCGGCCAGAGGCCGTGAGGAAGATGGCGTGGGAGCGCCTGTCGCCGTCCAGGGATCTGCGCTCGACAAGTCCGGCTGCCACCAGACGATCAATGAGGCCCGAAATATTGCCCTTCGTCACATACAGGCGTTGCGCCAGTTCCTGCTGACTGACTCCCTCTCTCTCGGTCAGTGTGGTCAGTACATCGCCCTGCGGGATCGACAACCCAATCGTCTTGATTCGCCGGGCTATGCTGTCACGCATACGCGCATCAAGCCGCAAAAGGCGGAACCACACGCGTTCAGCAATCACCTGCGTCATATTTCCCCCAGGAATCATTCGTCTGTAGGGTAACGATTATTTGTTTTCGTGCAAACGCATGTTTAACAGTGCAAACTTGAGAAAGTGGGGATGCAAAATCTGCATTGTTTGCAAGCTTGCATCTTTAACGCCCGTCGTGGACTACCGGGTCGCGTCGTAAATGGTATGGTTTCGGTTTAGTCTGCCGTCCCGTGTTCTTGCACACGCTGGCCGGAGGTATTTTCAGGCATTGTGCAGACTTGGTGACAGAGGCCGACCGGGCCTCACCTGCGCGCATGGAGGCTGCAATGGACGAAGCGAATTTTTCCCCGCCGGCGCAGCCGTGGGGGCAACCGCCAGTCGCGCCGCCATCGCTGCGTCCCATCGATTTTGTGTCTGAAGGACGAAAATTTCTGAAGCTCCTTGTTCGCGGCGCGGCACTGCAACTGGTGACATTCGGGTTTTACCGGTTCTGGCTGGCGACGGATATACGCCGCCATCTCTGGTCACACAGTATGATCGACGGCGAGAATGCCGAGTACACCAGGACCGGACGCGAGCTATTGATCGGCTTTCTGTTCGCCCTCGCCATTCTCGTGCCTATCTACCTTGTGTATTTCCTGATCGGCATCGAGGCCGAGAGGGTCCAGGCCTTTGCCTCCGTGCCGCTTGGGCTTTTCATGGTGCTGTTTGCGTCTTTCGCTGCCTATCGTGCGCGGCGTTACAGGCTGACGCGCACGGTCTGGCGAGGTGTCAGATTCTGGATGCAGGGTTCGGGCTGGAAATTTGCGTTTATTGCGTTCGGCTGGATGATCCTCGTCGTCTTGAGTCTCGGCGGCGCCTGGCCGTGGCGGGCTGCGGCTCTTGAACGCTACAAGATGCGCAACACGTTTTATGGCGACATGCCGGCTGATTTCGACGCCCGCCCTATTGAGTTTTTCAAGAAGGGACTGGGTATGTGGCTATTCGCCATCATCTCGCTGATTTTCCTCGCGGCTGGCGGCATCCTGTCAACGGCGGCCTTCAAGGCTCCCGGTTCCGGGGTCGTACTCATGGTGCTGGGCACGATAGGGCTCATCGCAGTTCCCTTCATGTATCCATTTTTCAGAGCTCTTGAGTGGCGCTGGTGGGCCAGCGGCGTGAACTTTGGTGGCACACGGCTCGAATGCAACCTGCGCGGGGGAGCCCTGCTGGGACTGTTCTTCAAATATCTTGTCATTGCGTGGCTCGTGGCGAGTGTTGTCGCCATGCTGATCATTGCAATTGGCGCAGCGGTTGTCGAGGCTGCAGGCATTCAGATCAAGAGCCTGAATCCACAAAAATTGAATGAACTGATGTCGGGCGAAACCTGGATACTCGTCGCCGGCGCAGCCTTTGGCTATCTCACGATCATGCTCGCCGCCGGTGTCGTACAGCGCTTCTTCCTTCAGCACGAATACTGGCGCGTCATTACCAGCACGATTACGATTGTCCGGCCTGAAGCTATGGAAAACGTCGCCGCCAAGGGTGATATAGCCAATGCGCTGGGCGAAGGACTGGCTGACGGCTTCGACATAGCGGGATTCTGATTCGTGACAGAAGATGCGGGGCAAGCGACCTTCTTCGACGGCAAGAGCAACAGGCGGCGCACAGTCACGTTGCGCCTTGGGCCGGAACTTGAAATTTGCGAAAATGGCGCTCCCATCGCCAGCTGGCCGTGGGACTGGGTCCGCAGGGTAGATTCGCCAAAGTCACAACTTCGACTTCGCTGCGCAAATGCGCATGATCTGGCCCGCCTCGATATTCAGGACGAAGCCCTGGCCCAGCGCATCGTCGTCAGGTGCACGCGGCTGGATGTCGAGGATTCCCGTGGCAAAAGCGGAACCGGGCGCATCATCGCATGGTCGCTGGCTGCGACAGTTTCAATCGTCCTGATCGGGCTCTATGGCGTGCCCCTGCTGGCCGACCGGGTTGCACCGCTGTTGCCGCAATCGATCGAGGCCCGGCTCGGCGACATGGTCGACAATCAGGTGAAGACGATTTTCGGACGCCGGACCTGCGATGCGGTGGACGGACAAAAAGCCTTCTCCAAAATGGTCGCCAAGCTGGAGAGTGCAGGCGGGATGCACATGCCATTGCAAGCAGCTGTGCTCGATTCAGGCGTTAAAAACGCCATCGCACTGCCGGGCGGCAAGGTCTATCTGTTTCGTGGGCTTTTGAACGAAGCCAAAAACGCCGACGAGATCGCCGGGGTTCTCGGCCACGAACTCGGCCATGTTCACCACCGTGACAGTATGCGCAGACTTCTTCAGACAGGCGGCACTTCTTTCCTGCTCGGACTGCTGTTTGGCGATGTGACTGGTGCGGGTGCAGTCATTGTCGCGACACGGACCCTTCTTGAAGCCTCTTATTCGCGCGAAGCGGAAGTGAAAGCTGACGGATTTGCCATCGATACCATGCACAAGCTCGGGCGACCCGCCGCTCCGATGGCCGAGTTGCTGGTGCGCATGACCGGGCCGCAACGGGGCAAAGGCATCGACATTCTTGCATCCCATCCGTTTTCCGAGGATCGCCTCGCCCGCATGAAAAAGATCGAAATCCAAAAACCAGGCGAGCCTATTCTTGATGCTGAAGAATGGGCTGCGCTCAAGGCGATTTGCAACCAGCCTGCGGAACCTTCGCCAGCAACCAAAGACTCTCATGAAAAGCCGGCAACCGAAAAGACGCCTTGAATGAAAGCAGCCGCCGCGCGATAGCATTGCCCGCTTGAACGGAGACAAAGATGGCTGGCGAAACGGAAGCTTTGGAAACAGGCGACACATTGCAACCAGCGCCCGGCCGCGCCTGTGGCAGCTGCACCATGTGCTGCAAGGTTCTTGAAATCGCCGATCTTGGAAAAGCTGCGGGAAAGTGGTGTGTGCACGTAAAGCCCGGCAAAGGCTGCAGCGTTTATGACACGCGGCCCGGTGTGTGCCGGGAGTTCTACTGCGACTGGATGGTCGATGCGCGGTATGGACCCGAATGGAAGCCCGACACTGCGAAGTTCGCCATCAGCCCGCTGACTCA
>CAMDKB010000434.1 GCA_945901195.1 Rhizobium sp. Q54 | reverse complement strand
CGAACATCATCCATGTGGGCGCGGATGTGACCGCAAGCCACCATCCACCAATCGCGATGATTGCAAAGCGCAAAGTGCCCGCAAGCACAGGACCTAGGATTTTGCCAGAGCCTTGTGACGCAAAATAAAGCCCGTGGCCCAGACCAAAGAGCGCGAACGCCGGACCGGCAATACGCAAATAGAGATCGGCGGAGGCGAGCACAATTGGATCACGGCTGAACATGTTCGACCACAGCCACGGCGCGAACGCGACCACAACTCCGATCACACCGACAAGTATCGCGGACAGTATGCCGCCGGTCCAGGCCACCTTGTAGGCGCGCGCGACATTCTTTGCGCCAATCGCCATCCCCACGAGGGGAACGCATGCGCCGCCAAAAGCGAACGTGATGGGTATCAGCAGGAATTCCAGCCGCGCGCCGATGCCATATCCGGCCAGGGCCTGCTCGCCAAAATACGCCATCAGCCGCGTCAGCACGAGGACGGTTGCAATCGTCTGTAGCGGGGAAATCAGCGCGATTGCACCGACCTTCAAAATGTCGGCGAACATGGTCCGTTGCAAACTGAAGCCCCGCCATACCAGCCCGACACGAGTGTATCCCGAAGTTAGCATCCAGATCATGTAGAGCGTGCCGATGATATTGGCGAGAACTGAACCCAGCGCGACTCCGGCCATTCCCATTCTCGGAAACGGTCCGAGGCCCAGGCCCATGCTGCCGCCAAAAATGATCTGCAACACCGCAGTTCCCAGCATCGCCATCGCGGGAATTCGCATATTGCCCATGCCCCGCACAGTGGCTGCCAGCGTATTGGTGAGCCACATGAATATGGCGCCAGAAAAAACGACATTTGAATAGGCCATGGCTTCCGACAGGGCTGCGCCAGAGCCACCAAGCAGCCGGTACATCCGTTCACCGAAAAGCAGAAAAGCCGATGTGAATATGCATCCGGCAATCAGGGCAATCGCTACGGCGTGCATGACAAGCGATTGTGCTCGCGCTTCATTGCCCGCGCCCAGCGCCCGTGCAATCGCTGAAGAAACGCCTCCGCCCATCCCCCCTGCAGACATGGTGTTGAGAAGCATCACCATTGGGAAGACGAGCGCGAGACCGGCCAGGGCGGGTGTGCCAAGCGCACCGATGTAAACCGTTTCAGCAATGCTGACAGCGGTCGCGGCGCTCAATGAGATCACGTTGGGCAGCGCAAGGCGTGTGACCAGTGGCAGGACCGGAGCGACCAGCAATGGATTGGGTTTGGCAGTTTGATGGGTCAAGGCGGACATCCTGTACGCAGGAATCCATGATCCTCTCCCGCATTTGGAGATTTACTGAAATCAGGCCCGAATAAAAAGCCCTCCGTCCAGATGGAACGGAGGGCAATCGGTGCGCAGCGAAAAATCAGTTCGCGGCGAAGCAGTAAAGATAGCCGTTGCCACCGGTACGAACCAGCGCGGGGCGGTCACAACCGGCAGACGGATGCGAAGCATTCCAGGAGCGCATTGCTGCTGAATCGTTTAGACCCATGCGGTCATGATGGCCGACCATGGCAGAACCCTCGCCACCCTTGGTCCAGTTGCCGCAGGTGAGATCCTTGTCCGGCGGCGGTGCAGTGCCGTCAGCCTGCGATCCCGTGAGAATGTCATGCTGGTTGATCAGGAAGAGGCGGCTCGGAACTTTCTTGCCTGTCTCGGTGAGGCCAGTGTCGGTATTGATGCCGCTCTTGTAGGCATCATGCAGGTCTTCGATACTGCCCGCGACGCGCGTGCCTTCAGCATTTGACCACGGACCCTTGCCGATCCTGTCTTTCGCATTCACTGCAGGCTTGTCGTCAAGGGCTTGCTGGCTGAGATAGGCGCGCCATGACTTACTGCCCGCGCCGGCCTTTGCGGCCAGATCCTGGCAATGCTTGTCCGCGCCTTCAAGGCCACCAAAATTCGCGCCGCTGGGGCCCGGTTGGCTGGTGATGAAGAAGCTCATGTTCGGAAACTGTGGCTGGGTCTGTTGCGCTTGTGCAGCGCCTGCAAACCCCAGCGCCATGGCGGCTGCTGCTATTGTCGCGATCGTCTTCATGTAGATCCTCTCCTCTTCAAGTTCGCATAAGCGAACCGAATGTATACGATGAAACGCCTGGGAAACAATGTCGTCTCACAAATTTGTGAATATGTAACAATATAACGAATTGAACTTCTTCGAGGTACTTGCAGTAGAGGACGCATTGCCCCATTGCTGCGCGCTTGAGGCGCGCAGGGGGTCAAGATGGTTTTGTTCGGCATACCTGCGGGCGAACTCGCTTTGATCGCTATCGCGCTGACAATTGCCGGCGCCATCACGGGCATACTTGCTGGCGTGTTTGGTGTTGGCGGTGGCGCTGTCATCGTGCCCGTCCTGTATGAACTCTTCCGTATTCTCGGTGTGCCGGAAGATGTGCGTATGGGCCTTTGTGTTGGCACATCGCTCGCTATCATCATTCCTACATCCATAGCCTCGTACAAGGCGCATAAGGCGCGCGGCACTGTTGATATGAATATCCTTCGCGCCTGGGCTGTGCCGGTCGTTATCGGTACGATCATCGGATCGATATTCGCGCGCTGGGCGCCGCCAGCCGTATTCAAGCTTGTGTTTGTGGCCGTGGCTGGCGTGAATGCCATTCGCCTCATCGGCAATCTCAACTGGAAACTGGGCGACGACATGCCCAAAGGCCCGTTAATGACCGCTTATGGCTTCGTCATCGGGATACTGTCATCGCTGATGGGAATCGGCGGTGGCCAGATTGCCAATCTGCTGATGACATTTCACAGCCGTCCCATTCATCAGGCCGTTTCCACGTCCGCAGGACTTGGGCTGTTGATCGCGCTGCCTGGCGCACTTGGTTACATGCTCTCGGGGTGGGGAAAATCAGGGCTGCCGCCGTTGTCGATTGGTTATGTGTCGCTTCTGGGCGTTGCACTATTTGCGCCCATCAGCATGTTCACCGCGCCTTATGGCGTGAAACTGGCGCACGCCCTGTCGAAACGTTCGCTGGAAATGGCGTTTGGTATTTTTCTCGCGATCGTATCGCTGCGCTTTGTGGTGAGCCTGCTCGGTTATTGAAAGTCAGGTTATTCGCGCAGAACAAGCCGGTTGCCATCGACTGAATAGCCTTTCAACCGGCTCAGAAACGACATGCCCAGCAGGTTTTCGCTGAGCGCGCCTGGTTTGCCCACAAGCGCGCGAACGCGCCTTTGCGTGATATTGCCGATGGTGAGGGCGTCAAGTGTAGCGGGAGCCGTGACGGTCTTGCCATTGGCTGTGGAAACGGGAACCGAATATTCGAGCTTTTCCGGCACAAGGCCAATTCGCTTTGCATCCTCATGACGCAGCACGACCGTCGAGGCGCCTGTGTCAAACATGTAGCGCAGCTTGACCCCGTTGGTTATGCCATCGAAGGTAAAATGCCCGTTTCCACTGCGCACAGCCGCTGCCTCCCCGGCGTCCGACCGGATTTCCCGGCCCGGAATTACCTCATCCATGACGCGATTAGCCACGACAGTAAGTTCGGTGCGGTAGGTGTATCCAACCATCACGGCGCCGAAAATTCCGATCCAGGCGAACAGGCTGAGAATGGCGGTGCTCAGTCGGCCTCGATAATGCAACACCACCGTGCCGAGAATCGAGAACGCCATTGCGCCATAAACGAGCGATTGTAAGGCTTCGCCAGTTTCCAGATCGCCGATCAGCCTTTTATCGCCAAAAAGCATCAAACCGGCGATAGCCGCAGCAATCAGAAAAACTATCCCGGCAAGTTTCATGGCAAGGTCCAAAGGCTCCATCTAAACAGACAATCTAGGACAAAATTGGGACATGACAAAGGCGTGTGCTGCAGCATGGTAAAACCCCAGTTTTGAGACAAATTATTGAGCCTTGTCGCATCGCGGTTGCAAGCCCGAACGCCGGGGGTAAAATG
>CAMDKB010000433.1 GCA_945901195.1 Rhizobium sp. Q54 | reverse complement strand
TTTCAAAAGCATCAATTGTCGGGCGCACGATCTGATTGACAATCTGCGTCGTGTACCAGTTGACACGCCCTTCCTTGCGGGCAGCTTCAATCAATTCAGGCGATGCCGCCTGAACCGGAAACGCGAGCAGGCACGTCGCTGCAAGCAATACGAATGTTACGGCCTTGCCTCTCATCATGTCTCGCTCCTGCTGCACCCATGCCAAGTCCCACATATCAACCGACTCTAAATAAAATCCGCGCGCTATCGCGCTTTACCGTCCACGGAGGTCGAGACCTCCGTGGACGGTATCAGCCGTGTTCACCTGAAGAGACTGTCATACACTTTCGACCACGCCGGCAGTTTGTCTGCCAATTCCTCCGGCGTGAAATAAGCTGCGCGATACGTCTTCCCATCAGGACGAAGCTGAGGGTATTTCGGCACGATATTGGGATCAGCAGGCAGTTCCCCGGCATCGGCGTAGATCTGCTGTCCTTCCGGTGACGAGATGAAATCGATCAGCAGCCGGGCTGCGTTGGGATGTGGCGCATTCTCCAATACGGCTGCGACCGAGAACACCGTCGTTGCCGGCTCAGATGGCGACCATTCCACAGGCGCGCCCTGCTCTGCACTGACAATGGGATGATTGTTGAAGATGTTCACCGCAATCGCGTATTCACCAGCGATTACGCGATCAACAACCTGCCGGCCCGCAGCATGGATGGGCGCGACATTCTGCTTGGCCAGCTCACGCAAATAGGCCATGCCTTTTTCTTCCCCCCATTCCGTCAGCACCGTGCCGATAAAGCCCTGAGCGGCGCTTGATGAGGGTGTGATATTCCAGACGATCTGCCCCTTCCATTTGGGATTGAGTAGATCCTCCCATTTTCGCGGCGCTTCTTCCTTTTTCACCATATTGGTGTTGTAGGCAAAGGACAGAACAAACAGGCTGACGGCAGTCCAGTAGCCATTGGGATCGCGGAACTGTTTAGGCAGAGAATTGTCCGGCTGATATTTCGCAATCAGATTTTCCTGCCGCAAATTGACCGCTGTGCTGGAACCATCCACCACATCAGCCATAACCTTGCCTGCCTTGGCCTCCTTGGATACACGTAAGGAAAGTTCCACCGCATTGGCGCGGATATAGTCAACCTTCACCCCATATTTCTTTTCAAAAGCCTCGGAAATGGGCCGGACAATCGTGTTGATCAAATTGGTCGAATACCAGGTGACGCGGCCTTCTTTTTTGGCGGCGGCGATCAAAGCCGCATCAGCAGCCAGAACCGAAGATCCTGCCATCAGCGCGGCAGACACAACCGCCGCGCGCACATAGCCTTTCAACATCTCACACTCTCCTGAATGGAAGCGGTCAGGACGGGAACGGTCCCCATGCCTTCTGGATAGCCGGGCGCGCTTCGATCGCATCATGCCAGCGTTTGAGATGAGGGTAATCCTTGAGGCCGATATCGTTCACCCCATGCTGATGCACATCGGGATACATGGTCATATCGGCAATGGAATAAGCCCCACCCATATATTCACTGGAGGCCAGGTGCTTGTCGAGAATGCCAAGCATATCGCGCATGTTGGCCTCGTAAAATTCCTGCGCCACAGGCGCTTTCACGGGCGAACGAATGGTCCAGTGGCCAAACTGCTGAGCCAGGGTCGTGAAGGTTGCCGAGCCGTAAAACAGCCAGTGATCGACCTTGGCGCGCGCGGCTCCGTCTGTAGGGTAGAATTTGCCCGCCTTTTCAGCGCAATATTTAAGAATGGCGCCGGATTCGGCTATCGTGATCTTCGCGCCGCCTGGGCCATTGTTGTCGACTATGGCCGGAATCTTGTGGCCAGGGCTGATCTTCATGAATTCCGGCGTCATCTGCGCCTTTTCGCGCAGATTGATTGGATGGATCTTGTGCTCAAGACCCGTTTCCTCAAGAACCATGCGGGCCTTGTAGCCGTTGTCAGTCATCCATGTGTAGCAATCGATCATAAAGTCCTCCCGGCAGCGTCTCGTTGGCGGACGCCCGTGCGTTACCGTCGCGAATGCAGCGGCCTCCGTCAAGAGAGTTCAGAACCGGTAGATCAGAAACGGCTGACCGGCGTTGGGCGCCAGCCGCTGGATCAGTGCGGCAGTACGACAATCTTGCCGACATGGGCGCTTTCCGCCATCCGTACAAATGCGCTGCGCGCTTCAGCAAGTGGGAAGCGGGAATCAATGACGGGATAGACACCATGCAAAGCAATCGCCCGCAACATGGCTTCCAGACTTTCCCGGGAACCGCAGGTAACGCCTTGCAGCCGCACCTGACGCATCAGGGCGAGAGGCAGGTTGATTTCCGCCTTCGCGCCAGACAATACACCCACTAGCGCGATGGTCCCGCCCGGGCGGACGACCCGCAAGCCCGCATCCAGTGTCTCTGCCCCACCCACATCGACGATCAGATCAATCCGCCCACCAGCCAGATCGCGAGCCGTGCTGGCCCAATCCCTATCGGTACGATAGTTGACAACAGCATTGGCCCCCAACGCCTTCAGGCGCTCCGCCTTTTCGGCAGAAGAGGTCGTGGCCACCACATGCGCACCACACATTCTTGCAAATTGCAGCGCAAACAACGAAACGCCGCCAGTACCCTGAATGAGCACACTGTCGCCCGCGCGTGTCTGACCGCTTTCCACAATCGCAGACCATGCGGTAAGCGCCGCACAAGGCAAAGTCGCCGCCGCTTCAGTTGAAATGCACCTCGGCAATGCAACGACGCTGTCCTCGCGCATGACCATATATTGGCGCAGCGTGCCATCGCCGCGCGGCCCTCCCAATCCCGTCGCCAGTTTGTCCCGATCAGGTTCACCGGCAAGCCAGCCTGGAAACATGTGAATCACAACCCTGTCGCCAACAGCGTGACGCGTGCAACCAGGACCAAGAGCCGCGATAATTCCTGCACCATCCGAACACGGAACTATAGGGAGTTTCTGCTTTGGATTGTATACGCCTTGCGCCAGCAATACATCGCGCCTGTTAAGACTCACGGCCTCAATGCGCACCAACACTTCACCGTGACCTGGCTCCGGAATGTCACGCTCGACCAGATCAAGATGTTCGAGTCCAAAGCCGCCGTTGATGATGATGCATCTGTTTATCATGGCGGCCTCAGATCACGATCACGTTCTTGCCGCCAGCGTAGAGCTCTTGCACGAGAGGCGCACGCCGCGCCAGAACCGCACGCTGGTTGATGTAGCCCTTGTCGGTAATCTCGCCGCCATCCACCGATGGAGGCTCAGCCATCAAAAGCGCGCGCGGAGCGAAAGTGGAGGAACCGCCCCCCTGCCCTTTCAGCGCCAACAATCCCTTGCGAACACGGCTCACCACCGCCGCATTTTGTAACACACCGTCTGCGGATGCATGCGCGTCGAGGCCTGCAATCTCGCGGCAAGCCGGCATATTCGCAAAAATTAGAAAACCCATTTCCGCATGCCCCTGCCCCGCAATCACGATATCCTGCGAAACAGGCGCCAGTGCGGCGATACCCGCAACACGAATGGAACCGACGCTCACCCATGTTCCCGTCGTCAGCTTGAAGTCTTCGGCAACGCGCCCGTCGAAGAACAACCCTTTGTCCGGATCATCTTCATCAGCAAATCGCACTGCGTCGCCGATAATATAAAATCCTTCCTTATCAAACGCAGCCTTCGTCAGATCGTCCCGCCGCCAGTAACCGGGCGTTACAACTGGACCCTTCACGCGAATTTCCATCTTGTCGCCATTGGGCACCAGCTTGAGGTCCACGCCCGGCGCGGGCACACCGATATTGCCTGAGCGTTCGGCCTGAAAATGACAATCAGTTGCAAGTGGCGAAGTTTCCGTTGAACCCCAGCCAGAAGTCAAAATTACAGGCGATCCGTTGGTCGCTATGGACAATTGGTTGAGATCTTCCCACGTGTTCTGCGGCAGCGCTGCGCCTGCATAGAATA
>CAMDKB010000432.1 GCA_945901195.1 Rhizobium sp. Q54 | reverse complement strand
TCGAACCGCGTCTTCAAATCCTACGACGACATCCTCGACCATTGCTGCGACGCTTGGAACAAACTCGTCGAGCAGCCATGGCGTATCATGTCCATCGGCTTGCGAGATTGGGCCCACCAATGCTGATCAGCGGGAACTGGTATAACCTGCCTGTTTCAACTCGGGATTATTATGTATTTCCGTATTTTTCTGCCTGACGTCTGTTCGCTGCCATTCTGGTGATGATCTATCATTTCACCCATTATGGGCCCGAAGGTTACAAGGACATCCTTGAACGCCTTGAACGCCTTGAGCGCCTGATGTCGGTGCTCGACATGTTCTTTATGGTCTCCGGCATTCTCATTTTCGTCCACTATCGGGACAGGATTACTTCACCCCAGTCCTATGCCGATTATATTGTCCGACGGTTCGTCCGCATTTATCCGCTGCACCTGATAACTCTTGCCTTTTTTGTTGTGCTGGCAGTGGCTGGCAAACTGGGCGTGCTCAACATCCCCGCTGTCTCTCGATATGATCTCTCGCAGACGCCCGCCAACCTGCTGCTGGTTCAGGGCTGGAGTTTCTCAAAAGAGCTGAGCCTCAATTATGTCTCATGGTCGCTGTCGGCCGAATGGTTCTGTTATCTGCTTCTGCCGGTCATTGTTTATTGCTTCCGCACTTCAGGCACCCCGGGTCTTGTCCTGTTGCTAGCGGGATATTTGGTCTTCTTGGAATCTCTGACCTATTCCGGGATCATGCCCTTCTCGAGCTGGATGTCGGCCGATACATGGGGAGCCTGGCGCGCCTTTGCAGATTTCATCGCCGGAGCCCTCATCGCTTCGGCGGCCATGGAAAGCCGCCTGAAACTCAAATCTCATTGGCCTGCCTGGATAATGATGGCAGTGGCGATCACCACAATGCAGATGAAGACCCCGCCCTACTTCAGCTATTTCCTCATTGCCATCGCGCTCTATCTGGCCGCCATCTGCGAACGCAATGCACCCCCAAGTGCAAAGTGGCTGGACGTTTTAGGCCCCGCAGCGAGCGTTTCTTTCGGCATATATATGTGGCACCCGGTCATTGAAACCGTGACCTATCAGGTGCTCTGGCCGCGTATTTTTCAGCCCATGGGCATCAACTTCTATGTGTTCCTGCTGGCGCCGATAGCTTTGACGATCATAACAGAATTTATATCCTACAATTTTTTCGAAAAATGGGCAGGCAGGAAACTGGAGGGCGCCATCGGATATCGCAGCGCCAGAACCAAGGCGGCCCCGGCAGAATGACCAGTCAATCCAATTATTCAGGCCGGAAAGACACATGACTCGGGAATCTTTGATTCATTTTCTGATGGCATGGTAATTCCCGAATCAATTCACTACATCGGGGGGCCAGCAAAAGACGCTGGTTTAAGTGGCTGTGCGTTTGTCGCGTTTTTCAGATCGGGACGGGCACGCCATCCCGCAAGCGAGGCCAACCGGCTCGCGTGAAGCTGCTATCGGGGCTGCACTAGATGAACAAGGACCTTTACGAAACTCTTGGCGTTGGAAGCACGGCGGACGAAGCCATGCTGAAAGCCGCCTTCCGCAAGAAGGCCATGGAGTTTCATCCCGACCGGAATCCGGGAAACAAGGAAGCCGAAGCCAATTTCAAGGACATCAACCACGCCTATGAAATTCTGAAAGATCCGCAAAAGCGGGCCGCATACGACCGGTACGGTCACGCAGCGTTCCAGAATGGCGGCACTGGCCAGAGCGGGAACGATGGCTTTGGCTCTTCCATGTCCGACATATTTGAAGACCTGTTCGGCAACATGATGGGTGGCGGACGCCAGCGCGGCGGCGGCGCAGGCCGCGAGCGCGGATCGGATCTTCGCTACAACCTCGAAATTACGCTCGAAGAAGCCTTTCATGGCAAGACGTCCAGCATCAAGGTCCCCACCGCCATCACCTGCGAAGCCTGCACGGGTTCCGGCGCAAAGCCCGGTTCCAAACCCAAAGTCTGCGCGACTTGCGCCGGTCAGGGCCGCGTAAGGGCGCAACAGGGATTTTTTGCAATTGAGCGAACTTGCCATGTCTGCCAGGGCCGCGGCCAAACCATTGATGATCCCTGTGCGACCTGCAAGGGCAATGGCCGCGTCACCCGCGAGCGTCAGCTTTCGGTCAATATTCCCACGGGCGTTGAAGACGGTACGCGCATCCGGCTGTCGGGCGAGGGAGAAGGTGGTCTGCACGGCGGGCCGGCGGGAGATCTCTACATTTTTCTTGCAGTAAAACCGCATCCGTTCTTCCAGCGCGATGGCGCCGATCTCTATTGCCGTGTGCCCGTCTCCATGGTTCAGGCCTCTCTGGGAGGCGAGTTCTCCCTGCGCGGTCTTGATGGCGCGGAAGTTCGGGTAAAAATTCCCGAAGGCACCCAGTCCGCACGCCAATTCCGGCTGAAAGCCAAGGGTATGCCCATCCTGCGTTCACGCAACCTGGGGGATCTGCACGTACAGGTTGATGTGGAAACGCCACAGAACCTCACGCGCCGCCAGCGCGAATTGCTCGCAGAGTTCGAAAAGGAATCTTCGACCAAGACTCATCCCGAATCCGCAGGTTTTTTCACCAAGATGAAGGACCTGTTTGAAAAGATGAGTGGCACATAAGGGCTTCGCGTTACCCGATGATTGGGGTGGATGAAACAAACCCGCCCCGTGCATCCGCCTGCACATTTTGCTAGCGTGCGCGCGATGTCCAGCAACCAAGACCAGACCACAGACCTGCCGAACTCGCCTGTTCAAGGCGCGCCAGGCGCAGAGGTGATTGCCGCCAGTCCCACTCCCGGCAGCGCCGAGCGCGTAACTCCAATGATGGCGCAATATGTGGAGATCAAGGCCGCCAACCCTGATTGCCTCCTGTTCTACCGCATGGGTGATTTTTATGAATTGTTCTTTGCGGACGCGGAGATTGCGAGCCGCGCGCTCGGCATAGTCCTCACCAAGCGCGGCAAGCATCAGGGCGACGACATCCCCATGTGCGGCGTACCCATCGAACGCTCGGACGACTATCTCCAGCGTCTGATCGGGCTTGGGCATCGTGTTGCGGTGTGCGAGCAATTGGAGGACCCCGCCGAAGCGCGCAAGCGCGGCCCGAAATCCGTCGTGCGCCGCGATGTCGTCCGACTCGTCACGCCGGGCACGATTACCGAAGAACGCCTGCTCGATCCCGGCCGCGCCAATGTGCTGCTGGCGATCCATCGCGTGCGCTCCAGCGATGAGGAATGGATTTACGGCCTCGCAGCAACCGATATTTCAACCGGCGCTTTCGCGGTGGCTGAAACCCCTCAACAGGGTCTGGGTGCCGGCATCGCCCGTTTTGATCCCTCGGAAATTGTTCTTGCCGCCTCGATCGCCGACGAAAAGCCACTGATGCAATTGATTGGTGATAGCGGCGCTCCTGTCACGCCGGTTGCGCGTGAAAGCGGTGAAGCCAGCGCCGATCGCAGGCTGCAGGATTATTTCGGAGTTGCCACGCTCGACGGCTTCGGCCAGCTTACCCGCGCCGAGCGCGCCGCCGCAGCGCTGGCAATTGTTTATATCGAGCGCACCCAGATCGGCGTTCGCCCGCCCATGGCGTTTCCGCGCCGCCTCGGCCGTGGCGGGACGCTGGAAATAGATGCAGCAACCCGCGCAAATCTCGAGATCTCGCGCACATTATCAGGCCAGCGCGACGGTTCCCTGGCGGCGGCCATCGATATGGCCGTGACCCCGTCCGGCAGCCGCCTGCTCGTGGAACGCCTCGCCGCCCCTTTGACAGATCCTGAACAGATCGCCCGCCGGCTTGAGTCCGTCGGATTTTTCCTCGCTCAAGCCTTCTTGCGTGACGACCTCAGGCGGCAGCTGAAATCTGCACCGGATTTTGCGCGCGCCCTGTCGCGGTTGGCCCTGCAGCGCGGCGGACCGAGGGATCTGGCGGCCTTGCGCGATGG
>CAMDKB010000431.1 GCA_945901195.1 Rhizobium sp. Q54 | reverse complement strand
GCGATTGAAAGGTGAAAATCAGTTGCCGAAAGTCATCGACGGTGTAAAGTTCAGAGATGGAATCGAAGTCGTGCAAGAAGTGAAATCCGCCGCTTGATCCACGCCGTCACCTAAAATCCCGCATAGCTCATAAAGAAACCCCGGCAGTTTCCCGCCGGGGTCCCCTGTCAGTTAAAACTGATCAGATCAGAAGTTGCGCTGGACGCGAACCTTGCCGATGAAGTTGCTGACATTCACGCCAGAGGTCAAATCGGGCGTCACAGTCGCAGAGCCGTAACCGGAGTTAGCAGCAGCCTGGTTCCAGCTGGCGCGCAAATAGGTCAACTCCAGACCCATGTCGAACCCGGCGACCGGCGACCAAATCAAACCATGACCAAGCGAGAAAGCATTCCCACGTGCCGTCCCAACAATCGTGTTACCAGCGTTAGCGGCAACAGCAAGCTGATTTGAACGATGCGAGACGTACGAAGCGTAGAGCTGCGAACGCACTGTCGGGGTCCAGTAGTGCCGGAACTGAGCGCCAACCTGCCAGCCAGAACCAGCCGCAAAGTTGAAGCCCGGACCGCCCATCGGTGAGAGTCCATAGGCCCCAGCCGAAGGCGTATTGATCGTCCCATCGGAAACCAGGTTGATCAGACGATTGTGATAGACGGCCGTCATTTCAAAGCGGTCGCCAGCAGCAATCATCGGGAGGTTGATCGCAACGCCAGCGCCGATCGCATACCCATTACGATCATTGCCGCTGTTAGGATCAACATCCTGGGCCGCTGTGAAGCCGCCAGCGACGTTGCCGCCCTGCTGAACTGCACCCATGACCTGAGCAGAACCCCAAGCCTGATCGAGGCGAAGAGCACCAATTGCCACGACGCCATTGTTGGTGAGGTTAGCCGGAGACGCCACGACGCCAGCATTGCCCGGAGCAGCACCACCAGCCGGGTTTGCACCAGCCGTGGAGACACCGTTGTAGGAATGCGAGTCCGTCAGAGCCAGAGTGGCCGAGAAACCGCCACCAAAGGTTGCAGTGTAGGCAAGCTGGCGTATGCCGTTCGGCCAACCGGTCCAGTAGTGTGTATTATACGCCCACCCGGACATAAAGGCGAACGGATGTGCAGCCTGACCAAAGGTGAATCCCGCGAAGCGGATGTAAGCGGCTTCAAGCGACGGGCCAGTTCCATTGCCGAGACGTGTCATGAAGCCGTTACCGGACTCCTGACGCAGGCGCATGAACGTCTGAACAGTACCCCAAGCTGTCTGGGTGCGAGCATCGAGTTCGATAGCAGCGCGGTTGTAGAAACCGGTGCGAGTAAAGTTCGCACCTCTGCCGGTTGCGCTATCAATAGGTTCAGTGCCGCCGTCAGCGGTCGCCGTGTCACGGCGCGCCGGACGGTAATCGTAATCCACCCGGACGTAACCACCGACCTTCAAGCAGGTCTGTGTGCCGGGAATATAGAAGAAGCCTGAGCCGTAAACGTCGCAAACCCTAACATATTCAACGGGGGCAGACTTCATTGAAGGAAGATCTGCTGCCTGTACGCTGGCCGAGGCAGCAAGAGCTGCTGCGGAGCCGAGCAATGCGCTCTTTATGAGCTTCATAGTATAACCTCCAGAGTTATTATCCAACATTGGACATCCGATATTGGACCAGAGCAGGATGTTCCCCATACCCGCCCGGTCCGAGAGCTCCAGTTGCAATGGCATCCTCAGGATGCTTTGCCCCCAGTAGTTCCTGAGAACCAAACTGCACACTGCTTCCAATGCACCTCGTGAACCTAAACCAGCCCAGTGAATCTTGCCAACAAGATTCGACACAAAACAGCCCCAATTGGCGAGATATCCCGTTCATGTGGCTCGATTGCAACAGAGTATTAATCTGTTGTTTACGAAGGTGAGCCGGAAATTAACACTTTCGCTAAATAAAAATTAACATATTGAATCATTTACCAGTTTCAGGCGGCAACCGCTAGTTCATCCGCTTCCGCTCCGGCCTCGAGTTCAAGCGCGATCGCAGGAGGATTCTCGACAGGCGGAGCCAGTGTCGTAGCCATCGAGGACGCAATGAGCTCTGTGGACATCGCGCGTGCTTCGGTCCGCGCCACTTCCGCCCGCAACCGGTGCAGAAGCGCTATTACACGGCCAAGAGGCGGCCCGGCCATGGCTTCCAGCGCCCGTAATGTCCCTTCAATCAAGAGTTTGGAAAGCTGTGGCCGCTGCTCCGCGACATAGATCAGACCGTAGTCGTCCTGCGCAGCCAGCGCTGCCCGGAAAACAGGCAGCAATCCCGGCGGCAGATTCGCTCTTGCGTAAAGGGCGGCGAACCCGGCCCCGCTCCAGGCGGCAACAAATCCCTTCACTCTTTCCGGGCCCTGGCCAGACAATTCGCACAGTGTCGCTTCGAACAGGCTGCGATTGCCAGACAGAAGGCCACGCAGGATCAGCGCCGGGGTCAATTGTTCCTGCTGACGCAGATGATGGACCAGGCCGAGCGGCAGGTTGCCGCCGACTTGCAAGTTCCCGGTCTGCAATTCGCCCGCAGCAATCTCGACAACGCCCGATTCCAGTGTCTCGCGGCAGGTGCGCCCGGCCCGTTCTGCCGTCATCCAGCCTGCGGAAATGACAAAGGAGCTCAGGGCATTGGCTGTCGCCGTGACAAGATCGCTACGAATCGAGGCGGGCAGATCACCACGCGCCAAAATGGCCTCGCGGACTTCCCCATCCTCGCCGTGACGCTCAAGAATACGCCCAAGGATGGGCTCGGCGAGATAGGCGCAGAGATTGACGGCCAGCGAAATCACCGCTTCGCGTTCGCCACGGTCGGCAATGACCCAGGCGACCGCCTCCGGCAGCCCCGGCCGCAGCGCGATGGCCGCCTGCGCATAAACGTCGCCGATGACGGCGCAATCGCAAAGTTCTGCCTCACTCAGCAAGGGCGAACGCGACAACACCGGCACAGAGATACCGGATTGATCGGACGCCAGCGCCGAAATCACATGACGCGGCGCATACGGCGAGCCTGCCAGCTCTATCGCCAGCGCCCGCCGGACACTGATCGCGGGATCATCAAGCAGGGAAGTCAGGGCAATTTCGGCGTCCGAGCGATCTTCCTCGCTCAATTCAGCTTCCAGATAAGCACGGGCCAGTGCGCTGGCCCCCTCGGCGCGGCTGGCGGCGGGTGCGGTTTGGGCCCAGGCCAGAAAATTCCGGAAAATCATCAGAACGCGCGCTTTCCACACCTGACGCTGCGCAGGAACACGCAGGCATTGCATTCGCTACAGCATGGCTATTTATGGTAAACAAGCGATAAAGAAACCTTCCCGGGCGATGTTGCTTTTCGGGACACCGGGCGAACAGGAAGCGCAAACATGTCATCACAAACTTCCGTCAGCGACGCCAACCGGCATTGGCGCGGCGGCATTTATTTCGAGGATTTCGTGGTTGGCGAAAGCCACCGCCACCGGCTCACCCGCACGGTCACGCAAATGGACAACATGCTGTTCTCCAACATGACCATGAACCCGCAGCCGCTGCATGTGGATCGCCATTTCTGCGAAACCGAGACGGAATGGGGTCAACCCCTGATGAATTCGCTGTTCACACTCGGTTTGATGATAGGCATCGCCGTGACCGATCTCACCAACGGCACCACCATCGCCAACCTCGGCATGACAGATACCCGTTTCCCCAATCCGCTGTTTGAGGGCGATACGGTCAGTTGCACCACCGACGTCGTGGGAAAGCGCGAATCGAAGTCGCGTCCGGATGCCGGTATCGTCGAATTCCACCATCGCGCGTTCAAGCAGGACGGCAAGCTCGTGGCTGAATGCCGCCGCCAGGCCTTCATGAAGAAACGCCCCGTCGCCTGAGGCTTTGCGAATGCGCTCGCTTTTGTTCGTCCCCGCCGACAGCGCCCGCAAGCTGGAAAAGGCTGCAGCCTGCGGCGCCGATGCACTGATT
>CAMDKB010000430.1 GCA_945901195.1 Rhizobium sp. Q54 | reverse complement strand
TCGCATGCTGCATTCCCCACGTTTGAGCAGCTCTTCGCGGATGCCCGGATTGGTCCCTGTCCGTTATCCCGTTTCCTGATCGAGGACATGGGTTCGCTTGTCATGCACTTTGCTTCGATATCCGGTTCGCGCTGTGTCGACGTGCGGCTGGAAGTGATTACGGACAATGCCCGCACGCGGTTTCACAGGGACTTCGTCGACCTGCGGCTGCTGACCACGTACCTGGGGCCGGGCACACAATGGGTTGATGCGGCGCATGCAGCGGAGGCGCTGGCGCTGCAGCACGAATATGCCGGGCCTGTTCAAGAAACGCCCAGCGGAACCATAGCTATTTTCAAGGGCGGCAAAAGCATGCCCTGCCGGGGCCTCGTTCATCGCTCTCCGAAAATCGCAGGCACCGGCCGCACGCGCCTGCTCCTCTGCCTAAACGTCCCAAGTTCGACATCGCCGGCGCCGCGCATGGACTAAACACGCCGCACGTTGGCGGCGAACACAACAACCGACAAGAGGGAGGAAACAATGATCATCGACATCCACGGCCACTATACGACCGCCCCGCGCGACCTAGAGAACTGGCGTGATCGCCAGCTCGCAGGGATCCTGGACATCAGCCGCAAACCCTACTTCGATGCGCCGCCAATTTCGGACGAACAAATCCGGGAAACCATCGGCAAAAAGCAGCTCGCCATGCAAAAGCAGCGGGGCGGCGACATCACGCTGTTTTCGCCGCGCGCGTCAGGCATGGCGCATCATGTCGGCGACGAGAGGACAAGCAAGGACTGGGCGAGGGTCTGCAACGATTTGATTCATCGTGTATGCACGCTTTTTCCCGAGAATTTCGTCGGCGTATGTCAATTGCCCCAGTCGCCGGGCATCAGTCCTGCAAATTGCATCGAGGAACTCGAACGCTGCGTAAAGGAATTCGGCTTTGTTGGATGCAATCTGAATACAGATACGGCTGGCGGCTATTGGCAAGATCCTCCGATCACCGACCGCTGGTGGTATCCGCTCTACGAAAAGATGGTGGAGCACGACGTGCCGGCGATGATTCATCCGTCTTCGTCGAACAATCCGAATTTCCACACCACCGGCGCACACTATATCAACGGCGATACCACGGCGTTCATGCAATTGATCCAGGGCGACCTGTTCAAAGACTTTCCAACATTGAAATTCATCATCCCGCACGGCGGCGGGGCGGTCGCCTATCATTGGGGCCGATATCGCGGCCTCGCCCAAATGCTCGGCAAACCGCCGCTCAACGAACATGTGATGAAAAACGTTTATTTCGACACCTGCGTCTACGATCTGACCGGCATGGAACTTCTGTTCAAGGTGGTGCATGCCGACAGCATCCTCTTTGCATCTGAGATGATCGGAGCCGTACAGGGCGTCGACCCCCTGACGGGAGATGATTTCGACAATACGAAGCGGTCCATCGATCAACTTAAACTGAGCGACGACGTCCGTTACAAGATCTTCGAGGGCAACGCGCTCAAATGCTTCGGGCGGCTTGGCGCGGTTCTGCGCGGCAGAAAACTGCTGGCATAGTCAAAGCAGGCAAAAGGCCTGCATGGTTTATCGCAGGGCTTCCACAGCACCCCGGGCTGAATCTTCGCTGCCCGCGTCAGTCCGTGACGCAAAGCAGCCGGGCCGGCACATCTGGATTCAGGTGAAATCTTGACTGATATGCAATGTTATTACATAACATATCGGAGTTTGAAAAGCGGATATCCTTCCAAGCGCTAATCGGGCGAGGTCGATGAAGCATCTCACATTGGTCAAGCTCGCATCCGCGCTAATTGTGAGTGTATTCGCTGGGGCTGGCGCCTCTGCCCAGCACGACCACAAGGAAGGCGGCAAGGGCGGGCATCCTCATCACCAGCGTTTCGACGATCCCGCGGTCTGGTCGAAATCATTCGACGACCCGGCGCGGGACGTCTGGCAGAAACCCGAAGACGTCATTCGTGCGCTGGCGCTGAAATCCGATGCCCGTATCGCCGACATCGGCGCCGGCACTGGCTATTTCACGGTGCGTCTAGCTCGCGCGGTAACCGGCGGGCTAGTCTACGCAGTCGATATCGAGCACAAGATGGTCGATCACATCGTCTCACGCGCGAAGGAAGCCGGGCTAACGAATATTCGCGGTGTTGTCGCGCGCGAAGCGTCGGCAAGTTTGCCCGAGGCGATTGACCTGGCGCTGATGGTCAATTCCTATCATCACATCGAGGGCCGGACTGCCTACATGCGCGACCTCGCGAGTTCGCTGCGTCTTGGCGCGCGTATTGCAATTGTGGAAGCAAGGCCGGAGGCCGATCAGGGTCCGCCGAAACATTACCGTCTGTCGATCGCTCAAATCGATCAGGAAATGTTGGCCGCTGGCTACAAGCGCACTGGCCAACACGATTTCCTTCCACGACAAAACGTGTTGATCTATGAAATCACGCCAAAGTAGTTCTGCTGTTTATTTGTCAGGAATCTTGAGAAACTGACGTCGATCTTCCGAACAACTTTAACTTCCGGCGCGACAACGGGAAATTCTCAAATCAACTTTTCGCAGGAAGCGAGATAGAGCAGGCGCTGTGCCCTTGCTTGCACAGCTGTATTTCCGCGGACGCGCAATAGTCCACACATGTCGATACGCCCATTCAAGAGGAACTGTGCCTGATTGGCCCGATGTAAAAGCGGCTCGGCAGAGCATTGCATATGTGCATGTTCGCACAACTCGACTCACAGAAATAAAGAATTGGTGGATTTGCCTCGAAAAGTGAGCATTGCTTGTTACGTGACGAGTCCGGACGAGCCGCTCACACACACCCTGCAGGCCCATGCGCCATTGCGGGGTCATGTCAGTGATAGCGCTTGCTGTCGAAGACATGGAGACAGAGATGACAAAACTCACCGATACGCAATTGATTGTACTTTCGAAGGCCGCGCAGCGCGATGACGGGGTGGCACAGATCCCCCGAGGACTGCCAAAGCCCGCCGCCCGCAAATTGGGGCAGGCACTGATGGCAAAGAAGCTGATGCGCGAAATTCGTAGCAAGCCCAATATGCCGGTCTGGTGGCAAGATGATGATGATCGTCCTCTCAGCCTGGTCATCATGAAAGCCGGACGCGAGGCCATTGGTCTGGAAGATGAAGGCCCCCGCACTGTCGACGTGCGTCGCAGGGAAGCAGCCTCACACAGGCAGCCAGATGCCGGGACCGGGATTTCCGCAGCCATTTCGAAACGCTTGCAGGTGATCGGTATGTTGTCCGCATCTTCCGGCGCAACCATCGAAGAACTTGTAGCAGCAACGAGTTGGCTCCCACACACCGCACGCGCCGTCCTGACTGGCTTGCGCAAGGAAGGATTTAGTATCGAACGGCAGCGCCCCGATGGCGCGACCGTTTCCACCTATCGCATCGTCAAACAGGCATCGAAGGCAGGATGACGGAATGCGCCAGTCTTCTGCTTCGAACAAAGCTGCGGTTTGGGACACCAACGCGCAGCATGCTTCTATCAATTCGACTGAAGCGATTCAAAATACCGACACTCGCCCGGGGAACGCGTCGGCCTCTCTGATCACAGAGCTGGAGCGTCTCGATTCCATCCTGCTGCGTAAACGCTGGCGCTCGCTGATGCGAACGCCGGCGCCACGTAACCTTTCGCGGTCGCTGATGATCCGCATTCTCGTCTGGCACGAGCAGGTGGCAGTGAAAGGCGACCTCGACAAAAATGCCCTTGCGATGCTTCGTGCAACATTAGGACAAGCAAAAGGCGGTGCCGCGCATACTGCCCCAACGGGAAACCAACTGCGGTCCGGCATGGTGCTTGTGCGCGAACATGCAGGTGTTCTGCATCGCGTCGCTGTTCTTGAAGTTGGCTTTAGTTGGAACGACCAGACGTTTGGCAGCCTGTCTGCAGTCGCGCGCGCCATTACCGGCGTCAACTGGAACGGACCGCGATTTTTTGGTCTGGATC
>CAMDKB010000429.1 GCA_945901195.1 Rhizobium sp. Q54 | reverse complement strand
CTCGGTTACCGGCCACCGGCCCCGGAAACCGCGACGCCGCCATTGCCGCCTTCCGGTTCCGCTTCGCTCCACCTACAGCCGGCAATGGCCAGGGAGGAAGCAATGCACTAACATTCAACCCGGACCACCTAATGGGGGCCGATCACGATGCTGGACAATGCCATGTTGAAGGACGTGGCCGCAAAAAAATGGTGACGCCCGTCGCGCGGCGGGAAGCCGCGGCGCACCTCCGGACGGTTCACGGGGGGAGCGAGCGGCGGGCGTGCGAGGTTCTCCAGGTGGACCGGAGCTCGGTTCGCTACTGCTCGACCCGGCCGGACGATGCCGGGCTGCGGGAACGGCTGCGGGCGCTGGCGTCGGCCCGGCGGCGGTTCGGCTATCGCCGGCTGCTACTCCTGCTGCGCCGGGAAGGGCTTTTGGTGAACCACAAGAAGCTGCGGCGGCTGTATGCCGAGGAACGCTTGCAGGTGCGCCGTCGGGGCGGCCGCAAGCGTGCGCTGGGCACGCGGGCGCCTCTGGCGCGGCCCGAGGGTCCGAACCGGCGCTGGTCGCTGGACTTTGTCAGCGACGCCCTGACCGACGGGCGGCGGTTCCGCATCCTTGCGGTGATCGACGACTTCACCAGGGAATGCCTGTGCCTGGTGGCCGACACATCGCTGCCGGGCCAGCGGGTTGCCCGCGAACTCGACGCCCTGGTCGCCCGCCGCGCCCGGCCGGCAGCGATTGTCTCCGACAACGGCACCGAACTGACCAGCATGGCGATCCTGCGCTGGTCCCAGGACCGCCGGGTCGATTGGCACTACATCGCGCCGGGCAAGCCGCAGCAGAACGCCTTCGTCGAGAGCTTCAACGGCCGCCTGCGCGACGAACTGCTGAACGAGACTCTGTTCACCACGCTGGCCCAGGCCCGCACCGCGCTCGCTGCCTGGCGGATCGACTACAACACCGTCAGGCCGCACTCCGGCCTCGGCGGGCGGACCCCGGCCGAAGCGGCGCGGCCGACCGAAACGCAACCAGGCTTCGGGCATGCCCGAAACCTGGTTGCCATCACCGCCCGGACAGGGCATCTAACCACGGAAGGACTCTACCCATGAGTGGTAGAGATCAGGGGCGCAGGTCACTATCTGCTGCCGGATTTTTACTCCGGCGCAACCGGAAATCCGGCCGCTTCAGTGAGGGATTATTGCTCCGGCGCTTACAATCCGGAAGCGGTCGCCACGCTGAAGAAGCCGATTGACCTCGCAGAACTGGACCTTGTGCTGCAAGAAATTACTTGCTCTCAATAGCTGAGGCCGCGACGGAGAAAAGTGAATTGTCCACTCAGTTTCAAAGTGATCGTAAACGTCAACTCCAAGGACTAGCCCCCGGACTGGGCCAGACGACCCTACCGGGAACCAGGTTTATTGGCCAGAAAGACCGAAAGCCCGAGGCGGTCCTGATAATCGACGATGATCTCGACATACTGAGTGAACTGCGGGACGGACTCGAAGCAAGCGGCTACGTGGTCTATTGCATGACCGACGCGACGCGTCTGGATGCCACCGCCTCGATGATCTTTGATCTGGTGGTTTGTGACCTTGCAATGCCGGGCATCGACGGCTTTGAGGTCATACACCGGCTGTCTATGCTGGAAAAGAAGCCTGAGCTCATCATAATCTCGGGCTACGGAAAAGAGGTTCTTCACTCGGCAGCGATATCAGCGACCAAGGCCGGTTTAGGCGTGCGCGCGTCGCTTCAGAAGCCGATCGACTTGGGCATACTCTCGGCCGTTATGTGTAATCGCTCCTCGGCGAAGTGGAGTGAGGCAGCAATCGGCAACGACAAGTCCTTTGAAGAAGTTCGCGATGCGATGCGTGACGCCCTGTCCAAGGGCACGCTTCCTGTTATGTTTCAACCCAAGGTCTCGGTAGATACCCTTGAACTTGCCGGCATGGAAATACTGCTGGATAGTGAAGTGCCCGGACTAGGCAACGTTTTGCCGCCAGCCCAAATTCAGTCGCTGCAGGATGATGAAAGCCTTGGACTGATGCTGGTTCAGCACCAGGTAAGGTGTGCTCGTCAGTTAATCGACAGTTTGCCCGCCGACGGACGCCCACTAGCGGTCAATGTCAATCTTTCCTCGCAGCTGGCAATGATGAAGGATCTCGCCTCCTGGTTTGTTGCAGAATCGGAAAAGCTTAACAGTGGCAGGTCCCGTTTCGTCATTGAACTTACAGAGGATGACATCCAAATCGGTGACGCTCGGCTTCATGGAGCTCTCGGGCGTCTGCGGCTCGCCGGCTATGGGCTGGCAATGGATGATTTTGGACAGAAAGAGAGCGGGCGGCTGCAATTCGCTGATCTGCCGGTTACTGAAGTCAAGATTGATGCTGAGTTCATCAGACAATCCAGAATCTGGCCGAAGGCAGCGGAAATTGTAATCTCTATTGCTGACATGGCCCACCGCGTCGGTGTGGTAGTCACCTGCGAAGGTATCGAAACGGCAGACGATTTACGGGTTGCCCGCGGCGCCCACGCCGATCTTGCGCAAGGCTTTCTGTTTTCCCCGAAGGTATTGGCGCAGGACTTTCTCTCATTCGCCAGCAAGAACCGTAGCTTGTCCCTGGATGGAAAATGAAACGGGCAAACACATCTCGATTCGACGAATCACCCAGCGTGCTGCTGGTTGACGACGACAGGGACACCCTCGAAGAGTTGAAATGTCTTATCGAGGCGAATGGAGAGTATTGCCTGTGTGCTGGCAATGCGCTTGATGCGCTTTTGCTCATCGAAGCAAACCCAAGCTTGCAAATTCTCATCACCGACTTGCATTTGCCGGCATTCAGTGGGCTCGACCTCATAGAAAAAGTGCTCGAGACAAGGACGGACCGTGCAATTGCCAGCATAGTTGTGACCGGTCGCGCTACGCTGGACAGCGCAGTTCGAGCGATCAGAAGCGATGTTATCGATTTTGTTCAAAAGCCGCTGCGTCCGGCCGACCTTTTGACAGCCATAGATCGCGCGCGAAAAAAACTCGGCGAAATGGCATCGCTGGCCAACAGAATACCTGACGGTGATGGTGTTAATATTGGAGATCTTGTGTCAACGGTGCAAAGATCCAGCTTTAGTCTGTTAGACGGCCGCCGGCTGCTGGATCCAATTTGGGCCGTATTGATCGATTTGCTCCGCGCCGAGAAGAGGGGACAGCGGCTGTCCCTTACAACGGTGGGCTTGGGCGCCGCCACCTCATCATCGACCCTTTTGCGGCGAGCCAATGAACTGATCGTAGATGGTGTCCTGCGGCGCGAGGACGACCCGCTGGATGGTCGCCGGACCTTCCTTACCTTTACGCCAGAGGGACGGGCGGAGTTAGTACGATTGCTCGCTGCCCTGCAGGTGAGGACCGGAAAAATCTAGCCACGCAATTATGAAGTACACGCCATGAAATATCCAAGTACGCGACTATCGGATTCGCCTCATTCGTTAGCACCAAGACTGATCGGCGTCGCAGTTGCGTTAGCAATTACAGTTGGATCCGCAGTTATGGCAACTTCCCTGCACTAAGCACTCCACGCGCAGGCAGTCGAGTCAGCGCAAAGCACCAGCCGCGCGCATGTGACAATGATCTCCGATCACGTTGATTACTTGGTACGGTCGATCGAGTCGAGCGCACTTGCCGTTATCGAAGAATTGCAGGAATTACCGTCAACCTCCCATTTGGACGAACAGCTCCTGCACAAGCTTCTGCAGAAGATCGCAATGACCGATCCGGTTATCCAGATTGGCCTGATAGGTCGAGCCGGATGGTCGGTAGCGTTGCGGGATCAATACCCGTCAAAACCGGTAGACTTAAGTGTCTGTCCGAAAACATGTTGATTCGTGGGAATCGTTTGTGATTCAAGAGAGGTGGCCTGATTCGAGGAGGGGCACCGATGTGGACGGCGGAGAACCGCGGGCGCTACGACCGCAGCAAGCTGCGATACCCCAGCGATCTAACCG
>CAMDKB010000428.1 GCA_945901195.1 Rhizobium sp. Q54 | reverse complement strand
CAATGACCCGAACCCGAAGATCGTTCGAATAGCTACGCGGCATCGCAAGTCTCCATGCTCGCCCCAGCAGGAGGATTGAATCTGATTTGCCGCGTCTTGGGAATCCCTGAACCCAGATTTCGATTCAAATTCGCTGCAAGGCGCTCTAAGCGATGAGGGTTGACCCATCGCTCTGGCAAGTGCGAACGCGCCATGGGCAGTGCGGCTATAGCGATGCCAGAAACGCCAGCAAGGTATCTTCAATATCCTTGTCGCCCGTGCCGGTGGCCAATGCGGGCGAAATGTGATTGTGCCCCAGGAATTGCTTGACGCGCAGATTTGGCGCGCCTTTTTCCACCAGCTCCGCGAGCAGTTTGTAGGCGCCGCTTTCGAACCTCAGCGGGTCATATTCCGCCACAGTCACCAGCACAGGGAATTTGCAGGCATCAACGTTGCCGACGATCTGCATGGCTGAATATTTGCTGCGGTCTTCGCCGTAGTAGGCGCGATGATTGGCCGGGGGATTTTCCACATCTATGCCGTAAACGCCGCTCATCAGGATCGCCGCAGAAAAGTTCGGCCCTGCCTTGGAGTGCAGACCGGGCCGGTAAATGTAGCTTGCAACGTGCGTTGCGCCGGCTGAATGTCCCACAAGGATAATTCGCCTGGGATCGCCACCAAATTCTGCCGCATGCGCCGCTGCCCAGGCAGCTGCCGCCCCGACATCGCGTGCGCCTTCGGGCCATTGAATTTCGGGCGCCAGGCGATATGTCGCATTAATCCCGACGGCGCCGTTCGCAGCAAAGAAACTGCCGAAATTAGCGTAAAACGGGCCCCCGCCATCCTTGTTGCCCCGCACAAGTCCACCCCCGTGAAAAAAGATGACGATGGGCTTCGCGCCTTCGCTTGCGCCCTCCAGAGTATGGATATCGAGCAAATGCCTCTGCGGGTGCGGGCCATAGGAAATATCGCGGGAAATCTTGACGGCGGGCTTTTTTGTGCGCGCGTGGAGCGCAGCATACAGCGGCGCAAAGTTGGCGATCGTTTCTTCATTGAAGATCTTTCCCGCCGCAGCAATGCGTTGGGCGATGGCCGATCGTTCCGTCGCGAATGGGTCTGTCATAATGCCCCCTTGTCAGGTTGTCGTAATATCAACGGCGTTGAAGTTTGGCTCATCCCTGGTGGCAAGCGCCTTTAGTATAAGAGAAGCATGAATCCCGGTTGCACTAAATAGCAATCGAAAAAAGGCCCTTCCGGAGGGGGACCGGAAGGGCCGACGATCAGCTGCTTAAGCGAGGGGACGCTACAGCAGCGTCGATTCTCAATTGCACACACGCTGCGGGCGATAACCCACAAAGTCACCCCAGTTGTTGTAGACTGCACGGCGCTCGGTCCAGCAATCGCCACCGTAAACCGGGGCTGCATAGGCGGGGCGGGCATAGTTGTTGGCGATGATCGCAGCGCCGACCAGACCGGCGGCGCCAAAGAAGGCTGCATTACGGCCCCAGCGGGCTTCAGCAGGCGCTGATGACGCGGCGAGGGTGATGCCCAGGGTGAGGGCGGCGAAGGTGGCGGTCAGTGTCTTTTTCGCGAAGGTGTTCATGTTCTCTCTCCTGTTTCAGTTGGCCGGGGGGTCTTGCTCACCGGCGATGATTAGAGAATAGGGGAGAGCTTTGCAGGACGATGTGCGCCGCCGCATATGCAAAAGCCGGTCTGAAGAATTCGGCCGCTCTGGTAATCGGGCCTGCCCCGATTATCTGGTTCTGAGGCGATTTCAAGTTAAGTGGAATCCAGCTCTCTATTCGAGATAAAGTAAAAGGAACGGATCAAGCGCAATGCGCCTTGCAGTATTCACGTCAAGAAATGGAACATAAACAAAGATGGATATTTCTTATGCCCAGAACCTTGAAGACTATCACCTGTCGCGGGTTTTCGGGGAACAGGCGAAGGGCTTTTATATAGACGTTGGCGCGGGGCATCCCGTAGCAGACAATGTGTCCTGCTGGTTTTATCTGCGCGGCTGGAATGGCATTGCCGTCGAACCGCAGGAAGAACTGGCCGATCTCTATCGCTATGTGCGGCCACGCGACATTGCGGCCTGCTGCGTTCTGGGGCGGGAAGCTGGTGTTGCTGAATTTCATGCCGTCGAACGCCTTCATGGGTTTTCCACGACCATGAGCGAATATGCTCAAAAGGCCGGCGAGTTTGGCGCGGACTTCAGGACTGTCAAAAAGCCCATGGAAACGCTGGCGTCCTTGTGCGAGCGGCATGGCGTCACGACAATCGACTTTCTGAAGATCGATGTGGAGGGCGCAGAGGGCGAAGTGCTCGCCGGCAATGATTTCAGCCGCTATCGTCCACGTATCATTTTGTGTGAGGCCGTTGCGCCCGGCTCAATGGCTGAGAACTGGCAAGCCTGGGAGCCGCAGCTTCTAGCTGAGGGTTACGAGTTCGTGCTGTTTGAAGGGCTGAACCGGTTTTACATAGCCAGGGAAAACAAGGATCTGCTGGCGCGCTTCCCGCGTGAAAAAGCCGAATGGCTGGTTGTTCCCCACCTCGGCCACACGAATCGTGCGCCATTCCGTGAAGATCATCCTGATCATGCCTTCGCCAGGGAATTGACGGCCGCCCTGTTCGCGCAATTGCCGAAACTTGATCCTGATCTGATGCTGGCAACGTTGCTGCGCGGCGAAAGCAGCGATCCCGCTGCGCCGCTTACTACGGAAGCGCGGTCGCGCATTATCGCGCGTCTGTTTCCGCACGGCCCGGACGCGATATCGGGATTGACCTCTCTCGATGCCCGCGATGTGCGAGGCTTTTACCAAGCCATCATCGCCAGCGATGCCTACCGGATCATGATGGGCCGGCTCGCTATGAGTTGGGACGGCGGACAGATTCTTGACTGAACCTGTTGCCGCCGTCTGAATTTAAGTCAAGTAAGCTTAGGCTTTTGCTCAGGCGAGGAGGCAAGCCTCAACGCTTGATATTATTCTGCGGGCGCGGCTGCGGCCTTATCGGCGAGGAACTCCCCGTTCTCATCCACGCCCATCGCGCGAATGAATTCGGCCCGGATTTCCGCAGGCAACCCATACAGGAACGGGAACCGTTTGAGGCCATTCATCAATTGCTGGTTCTTCTTGAACTCGGCCCGCGCCACGCCGCTGCGATAAATATCGCTATTGGCGTTGGGCAGGTCGACAAACTTCGCTTTTTCAGGGTCACGGATTGTCCCCTTGGGGTCCTTGCCCTGTTTGACAGACTCCAGCTCTTCAAAGAAGCGGTTGCGGATCATGGAAATGCCGCGGTCGCTGGCGCCAAGTGTCTCCTTGGTGCGATCCGAAATCACGCCCTGGCCAACCCAGGCCACGATATCCTGATTGATGACGTGGCTCGTGATCCACCGGCCGTTGGGCTGCTTGATCGGCGCATGCCATGTCGGGATCCGCTTTTGCACGTAGGGTTCCTGCTCGGCAGGAACCTGCGAGGAAAACCACGTCACTGAAAGCGTATTCTCATCATCAACCGGCACGCGCCATTCATAATGGCCGCCAAGATAAAAGCCGAGTGGCCAAAGGAACATGCGCCCCACTGTCCAGAGAGTCGAGCCATCCGGCTGGCCCTCGCGCACACGGCGATAGACGAAGCCCTGCTCGACTTCATCGAAGGCGACTTTCAAATGTTTGGTCGCATAGGGGCCAAGATCGCCCTTCTGCCGGATCGACCAATTGTCATGCATCCATTCGAAATGCACGGGGTCGATGGAGTTCTCCTGACACTGGAACCAGTTACAGGGAATATCGTTGAGGGCGATATGGACGAAATTGTTCTTGCGCGTGAAGGGCTCGTGCACGGGCAGTTCCGGTGCAGGCAACGGCCCCATATACGTCCAGAGGAGACCCGCCATTTCCTTCACCGGATAAGCCTTGGTCTTGCATTTGTCGCGCAACGGATTCTTTGGATTGGCCGTATCTTCGTAGGGTTGTTCGATGCATTGGCCGGTCTCGT
>CAMDKB010000427.1 GCA_945901195.1 Rhizobium sp. Q54 | reverse complement strand
TGGCGTTCTGGAACGCCATTCCCGCCAGTTTGACGGGTCCGCGTACGGGCGCGCCGTTGACCTCCACACTGCCCCGCGTAGGTGGAACAAGCCCGGTTACGAGCTTCATCAACGTCGACTTGCCGCAGCCCGATGGTCCGACAACTGCCGCAAATTCACCTTGACCGACTTGCAGGCTTGTTCCATCCAGCGCCAGCACAGGCCCGGTGCGCCCGGCATAGGCAAGCGCGACATTATCCAGCTTGATCACAACAACGCCCCTCGATAACGCGTGATTACATCTTGCGTTCGGATGCCGGTGGCAGGAATTCACTGGTGAAGATGTCCTCCGGCTTGGGCTGCGCCGCCTTGAACTCATAGGTCTCGGCAATCTGGGTGATGGATTTGGCCATACGCGCCGCGTCAATCCCGCCAAAGCCGTTGGCATTCGTCCAGGGTGTCACGATATTATCCCGCAAAGACATCTTGAGACGTTCGAGTTCCAGCTTTTCATCGCCAATCTCGTTTCGCTTCATCACCGATTTGATCGCGCTCTCGGGATCTTTGGCTGTGGCGATGATGCCCTTTATCGTTGCGCGCACGAAGCCCGCGACGACCTTTGGATTGGCCTTGGCGAAATCCGGGTTCACCATGATGGCGTTGCCGTACATGACAATGCCCTGATCAGCCATCAACATGACGACGATATCCGACGCCTTCACGTCTTTCTGCAACAAGTTGAAATAGGACGAGAATGAGAAGCCCGTAATGGCTTTGACCTTGCCTGCCGCCAGCATCGGCTCGCGCACGGGAAAGCCGACGTTCTCGATTGTCACCTTGGAAGCATCAATGCCATTGGCGTTCACATAGGCCTTCCATTGCGCGAAAGCGCCATCCGGCGCCGGAGCGCCCAGAATCTTGCCCTCCAGATCCTTCGGCTTGGTGATGCCCATGCTTTTGAGGGAAATGATTGCGAAGGGCGGACGGTCATAGACCATCATCACAGCCTTGACGGGTTGAGCCGGATTCTGATCGCGGAAACGAACCAGCGAATTGATGTCAAAGAAACCCAGCGGATATGTACCCGCAGCAACGCGCGCAATGCCCGCCACAGAGCCAGGCCCACTGTCCACTGTGACATCAAGCCCCTCAGCCTTGTAATAGCCCTTGTCGATAGCGACAAAATAAGGGGCAGCAGGCCCTTCAAATTTCCAGTCTAGCGCGAATTTGACCGCAGTCTGTGCCTGCGCATTGAGCATTCCGCCTATAAAGACAGCAGCCCCGACCGCCGCCACCCGTGCAATATTTGCTTTCATTCCCCTGCTCCTTTGTTTTCAGGTGTAATTTTACCGCCCGCTCTGTTCTCTACACCACCAAGCAATCGTCGTGCCGGAACATGCACCGGCCTCATTTTTGACCAAAAGGTCCGGGTGTCCTGGGCAACTCATTTGAAACGAAATGCCAATTGTGCGTCGCCGTCAATGGTCTGGCGTCTGGCTCAGGGCGATTCAGTGAACCCGGCCTTTACCCCTTGAACAATCGCGGAGCCTGCTTCTGTCGTCCTGAAAATATTCGATGGCGCGGATTGTCGATGGCGCGGATTGTCGATGGCGAGACCGACTTGAGGATTTTGCGCGCGAAGGCGAGAAGCGAAAAGACGTTGCGCGGCGCGTTGTCGCGGCGGTTGGTGTAGCCATCCTCGCCAAGGATCACGTCCTTGTCGCGATGCATGATCTCGATGCCCCAGTGTTCCCGGTTGACACGCAGAAGCGCCTCGGGCGTGGCCTCGGCGGCGGGCAGGCTGGAGATCAGATAGACGACTTCTTCTTCCGGCGGGTTCCACGCGCCATGCTTCTTGCCTTGCCGCGAGCGCCTGACGCGGCAAATGTGTTTCACGGTTGGCCAGTCGTCCCCGATGCCGGCAGCCTCGGCGGGAAGCACGTCGATCGAGCGGCGTTCGATGCGCCCGTGCGCCTTGTCAGGTGCGCCCTCGAAGGTGATCAGGGGGAAAAACCGGCTCGTTGAACGCCGTTTGAATGTTCTCCCGCAGGGTCTTCTGGTTGTCCTTGACGGGAAAGACGTAGTCGCCTCCTTTCTCGACGATCTTCGCGGTGATCGACTTTTGACAGAAAATGGCGTCGCCGGTGACGATTTTTCCCTTCAGGTCGAGGCGTTCCAGCAGATTCAGCGCGCCGGGTATTTCCATGCCCTTGCCGCGCGAGGCCTCGTGGCCGAGTACCGATTGCAGGCCGGCGCAAAACGCCGACAGCACGTGGGTCGCGTTGCCATCGCCGTCCTTGGTGGCGCGCATGGTCTTGCCATCGGTCCGGACGTGACGCGCGTCGCCATCCTCGACGGGACAGGCGGCGCCGAAGATGTCGGCGAGCGCCGAGGCGTCGATGACACGCAGGGTCTCGGTCAGGGTCGCGTGACAAGGCGTCTTTCCGTCGGAAAAGCCAAGCGAACGGCGTTGCCGCGTGTTCAGGCCGCGTCCGAGAAAAAACGCCGCCCGCAACCCGCGACGCCCGCACAACATGGAGACGACGATCAAGCCGAGAATGGACCACAGTCAATAGTCTCGACCCTGCATGCCGCGAGGATCGGGAACTGCGCGCAATACGGTTTTCAGGTTCATGCGGAGGCCTTTCAAATCAAACGGCCCCAGGGAATCGATTTTCCGATTCTCGCGCAACGCGTTTCACGCTTTCAGTGAATTGCCCTGTTGAGGTGACATTGGGCTTCAACTCAAGCGCAATGTACTCTATTGTGCGGTGCGCCCGTGCGCACGCCAAACACCATCCGGAGGGAATTTTTTATGCTTACTCGTCGCGATCTCTTGAAAACGTCAGCCGGGGCCGCGCTGGCCTCGCCATTGGCTGGCGCGTCCGCCTTTGCGCAGGAGGTCTGGCCGGCAAAGGAAGTGCGGGCCATCGCGATGTTTCCTGCCGGCTCGGGCGCCGATATCTACGTGCGCTTCATTGCCAAAAAGCTCGGCGACGAACTCGGCAAGACCGTGATTGTGGAAAACAAACCCGGCGCCTTCGGCAATATTGCCAATGAATATGTCGCCCGCTCCAAGCCTGATGGCTACACCATCTACATCGCGCCCACCAATCTGTTGACGATTGCGCCCGCGCTCTACAAGAAGCTGAATTACGATCCGCTCAAGGATTATGACAGCGCCTGCACCTTGTTCAAATTGCCGTTCATTCTGACGGTGGCTGGAGACAGCCCCTACAAGACAGTGGCTGATCTGGCCGCTGCTCTCAAGAAGAAGGGCGACAAGGCAAGCTATGGTTCGGTGTCCACCGTTAGCCTGATCAGCGCTGAATTGATGAAGGTTCAGTTCGGCCTCGATACCGTTGAAGTCAAGTACAAGGAATCAGCGGGAGCAGTCGCCGATCTCATCGGCGGCGTGCTGGACTTTGTGTTTATTGATCCGGCGGGCAGCGCTGCCATGCGCAATTCCGGCAAGATCCGCGCGCTCTGCGTGACAACCAAGGACCGTGTGGCCTCCTTGCCCGCTATTCCCGGCGCCCATGAAGCCGGCATCATGAATGCCGATGTCTTCTCCTGGTGGTCGATCCATACGCCAAAGGGTACGCCCAAGGCGATTCTCGACAAGCTCGAAGTGGCCGGCCTGAAAGTGGTGAAAGATCCCGAAACCAAGGAATTTCTCGGCAAAACCGGTGCCGATCCTTTCCCCGGTGATGCGGCCCTTGCACGCAAATTGCTGGAAGAGGGCGTGAAGATTTGGGGCGATTGGGTCAAGCTCGCCAAAGTGGAGCAGATGGGATAAGCGCCTTTCTTTTAAATGTACGATAATGACAGGCGGCCTTTGGGCCGCCTGATTTGTTTTTGATAATACAACAGTTTAGAAAAATGAAATTTTACATCTCCAGGTCCTGATGTTAGAATTTTCGTAACTGCCCAGGTTCCTTCCTGCCACCGTGATTTTTATCCGATTTTCCTGGACCTATGAACCGGTTTCCGATTCAAGCATCGG
>CAMDKB010000426.1 GCA_945901195.1 Rhizobium sp. Q54 | reverse complement strand
CGGCCACGATAGGTTTTTTGCATTTTGCGCTGTTTCAGGAATCCGTCATCCCCATTTATGAACTGGGGCAGGCGATCTCCCGCCTTTCAGAAAATCCCGCCGGCGCGCTGGGGCAGCTGGCTTTCGGTCTGCGGGGCTTTCTCACCCTCTTTGCGATCCACAGCGGGTTCGCCCTGACAGGCTATCAATTGGTACGCGCCGGCCAGATGGCGCGGCAGTATAGCTTCGCGTATATGCCCGCAGGGCCATTTTTCTGGCGGCGACGGTCCTGAAATCGCGCAATCCGCCTATTCAAGCGGCGTGACAAATCGTCGGAAAAAGTGCGAATATCAGATGAGCGAGCAGTGGCGGGATTGACGCTGCCTTGCCGGACAGAGGGAGAGTTCCATGAAAAAAAGCATCCTTATAGGCCCAGCGCTGATAGCGCTGCTCGGATTTGCTGGCGTGGCGCAGGCGCAGGTCAAGATTGGCGTAATGGGCCCGATTACCGGCTCCAATGCAGCCTTTGGCGCGCAGCTGAAGAATGGCGCAGAACAAGCCATTGCCGATATCAACGCGGCAGGCGGCATTCTCGGACAGAAAATTGAATTGCTGCTTGGCGACGATGCTGGCAAACCCGAACAGGGCGTCTCTGTCGCCAACAAGTTTGTCGGCGATGGCGTGAAGTTTGTGGTCGGCGCCTTCAACTCCGGCGTCTCGATTCCCTCGTCCGAAGTGCTGCAGGAAAACAATATTCTGCAGATCACCCCCGCCTCAACCAATCCCCGCTTTACCGAACGCAAGATGTGGAACACATTCCGCGTCTGCGGTCGCGACGATCAACAGGGCGGCGCAGCAGCTGAAATTATCGGCCGCCTCTACAAGGGCAAGAAGCTTGCTATCGTCCATGACAAGACGACCTATGGCAAAGGCCTTGCCGATGAAACCCGCGCCGCGCTGAAGGGCAAGGGCGTCACCGAAGTCATGTACGACGGTATCAACGTCGGCGAGAAGGATTTCTCGGCGGTGGTGTCCCGTATCAAACAGGCGGGCGCAGACATCGTCTTCTGGGGTGGCTTGCATACCGAAGGCGGCCTGCTCGTTCGCCAGATGCAGGGCCAAGGGGTCACGGCGCCTATCATGGGTGGCGACGGCATCACCGACGATGAGTTTGCCGCCATTGCCGGCCCGGCTGCGGAAGGCACGCTGATGACCTTCTCGCCTGATCCGCGCACCAATCCGGAAAACAAGGCGATCGTCGACAAGTTCCGCAACGTGAAGAAATTCGAACCGCAGGCTTACACGCTCTATAGCTATGCTTCGGTGCAGATTCTCAAGCAGGCTGCTGAAGCCGCCAAGACGCTCGACGCCAAGGCTGTAGCGAAAGTCATGCATTCCGGCATGAAGTTCAACACAGTGTTGGGCGAACTTTCTTTCGACGCCAAGGGCGACGTAAGCAACACCGGCTATTCCATTTCCGGCAAATCAAAAAGCCAGTATGTCCTCTATCGCTGGCGCAAGGTTGATGGCGGGCGTATCACATATTTTGAAGCCGATTGAGACCGCTTGCCCTGTATCTACATCGAGCCGCCGGAGCGATCCGGCGGCTTTTGCGTGGGATAAACATGCAGCCGCGAATGATACATATCAGTGCTCCTGAATCGCTCGGACTCAAGCGATACGCAGCGCTCGTTCTAGCTTCGGCCGTCGCCGTTTTATCCTCATCTGCATCCGCCCAGAATAATCTGCGCATAGGTCTTGCTGCGCCGATAAGTGGACCGCTGTCCAACGCCGGAAGGGCCATGGCTGCAGGCTTTGATCTAGGCGCCAAAGACGCCAGCGCCCGGCTCAATCGCACAATCATCCCGATTGTCGAAAATGACGATGGCAGCACTGCCGGTGCAAGGAACGCAGCGCAAGCATTACTCGACAAGGGCACGCACGTCGTTGTCGGGCACTACACTTCCGCTGCAACGCGCACAGGCAATGCACTTTACGCACGCAAAAATGTCCTGCTGATTGCCCCATCTGCAAGTTCGCCAAAACTGATAGAGCCAAAGAGCGCAAATGTGTTGCGGCTCGGCCCACGCGAAGACAGCGCGGGATTGTTTGCCGGACGATACCTGGCCCGCGAGTTTCCTTCCACGCAAATCGCGATCGTCAGCGACGGCAGCGTGACCAGCTCCATTTTCGCCAGCGCGGCAAAGTCCGCCTGGAACCGGCAGCAAACCAAGCCTGTCATCGAAGCGCAATTGCTCTCCACACCCGGCGATGCCGTAGCGAACGCAGCGCAACTCGTGCAAACCTTGAACGGCAAAAATGTAGCGGCCATCTACTGGACTGGCGGCGTTTCCATGGCAGGAACATTTCTCAGGGCCTTGCAGGCCACCGGCGCCAACACACCAGTCATCGCAAGCGAAACGCTGGCAACGCCCGAGTTTCCTGCAGCAGCAGGCGATGCCACCGAGGGTCTGCGCATGACAATTCTTGCCATCACAACGCAATCAGCCCAGGCACAATCAATCGCCGCCCGGATGAAAGCGGAAGGCGTCCGCGACATTCCCCTCGCGCTTGCAACCTATGCCAGCGTGCAAGTCGTTACAGAGACGGCAGCACGGCTCGACACTTTGGATTCTGCAAGGCTCGCCGCAGCACTGCGCGGCGGCGCTCCCATCGAAACCATAGTAGGCCCGGTGTCGTTTGACGTAACAGGCGAACGCCGTGAACAGCTCTATACAATTGCGATATGGAAGAAGGCCGCTGACGGGAAGTTCATCTTCACACCACAATAATTCCAAAGATGACTTCACCCTTGCGCAATGACCTTTTCAGGTTCAGCATGCGGGAAAATGGGGGAGGAATGAACGTGAGCGCAGATTAGACTTTTGAACAGGCACGCCGCGAATTTCTGGGCGTCATGGGCATGGGCGCCGCCGTCGCAACCGCAGGACTGACAACAAGCGCATCATCGGTACAAGCGCAAGATAAACCGGTAGCTCCCCTGAAGGTTATAGACTTTCACAACCATTTCGGCGGTCCCTTTACGCTGACAACGGCGGATCGCATCAAAATTCCCGCTGCGCGCGAGGCACAACTGAAAACAAACGCCTTGCTTCGCGATCCCGCCGCACTTCTGGCTTCGCTTGAGCAGACCGGCTGCAGCGCACGCGTCATCAATATTCCAACCGCATTTCTTGAAGACGCCGACGGTAACGTTGCCAAGGATACAACAAAGCGCATCAATGACTACGTTGCCGAACTGGCGGGCAAGAACAAAGGCAAAATATACAGTCTGGCAACCGTGGATGCTTTCTCTGGCGATGAAGGCGCGCGCGAACTCACGCGAGCCGTCAGGGATCTCGGCCTGCGCGGTGTGTTTCTTGAAAGCGGCAAGGGCGATCTTCTGCTCAATGCGCCGGAGGCGCGGCCCACCCTCGCCGTCGCAGCGCAATTGGGAATTCCCATATTCGTGCATCCTGTTCAGGACCGGCAAATGCACGCGCGCTTCAGTAAAACCGGACCGCTCGGCGCGCGGTTGGCGCGCGCGACCATCAATTCAGCTTCCTTGCTCGCCATGCTTGAGGGCGGTGTCTTTGATGAATTGCCGCAATTGAAAGTCGTTGTAACCACTTTGGCTATCGGCGGCGTGCTCATGGCCGGAGGCTTTGGCGATGGCCGCCGTATTCGGCGGGATACGCCCGAACAATTTCGCCGGCATGTCTATATCGACACGATGGGGTTGCATCCCGCGCTGGTCAGCAGTGTCGTGGACCTGCTCGGCGCAGATCACGTTCTGGCCGGAACCGACTGGCCAATTGCAGTTGAAAAAGAAGTTCCAGCGCGTTTGCAGAAAGCGCTTGCCGTCGCAGGGCTGGATGCTGCCGGACAGCAGATGGTAGCCAGCGGCAACGCCCTGAAACTGCTCGGGGCGAGCTAACCCAATTTCGCCAGAGCTGGAAACGTTTCCAGCAGCCAGAAAGACATGCTGCTAAGCCATCCCGTCAGA
>CAMDKB010000425.1 GCA_945901195.1 Rhizobium sp. Q54 | reverse complement strand
CGAAAAAGCCCTTTTCATTGCGCTCGACCGTAAACGTCTTGTCCTTGTCAAGGATCGAGATCGTTGCGATGTCATTGGCCTTGCTCGCAAGGTCGGGAAATACCGCAATGCCCCGCCGGTCGCCGGCAAAGCGTTGCGGTGCGGTGTTGTAAGTATAAGTCGTCAGCGCGACAGCAGCCGCGGCGATGACGCCAAGCAGGGTAACCTGTTTGCTATTCATGTCAGCCTCACGATGCTTTATTTTGCGGAATGGGGCGGCGCGGCCTGCGCATCGCGAACAGCAACGCAAAGAAACCCACAACCAGCGGCACACCGGCCACATTCAATCCGGTTATCCAGCTTTTCAGATTGTCCGTATCGCTGCGCAGCGCATATTGCACCTGCCGCAATTCTTCACGCGTTGCCAACACATCGGCCTTGAATTTGTCGATCGTCTGAACCTGCTCAGGGGTCAGCACTTCTGTGCTGCTCGGCTTTGCACCGGCCTTTTCACCACCCGACCGGGAGAGTTGTGTCAGCTTTTCTTCGGCTTCTTTCAGTCGCGCCGTCAGTTGTTGTTCCTTGGCGCTGTATTTGGCATTGGCCTCGGTTTCCATCTTCTGGATGGTCTCGAAAGGCCGCCAGGATACGCCGCGTCCGCGCAGATCGGTGAGAGCGGGACCGCCAACCATCTGTTCGATGGCGTTATTGACGAAGTCGCCGTTATTCGCGAAGGCCTGCGCCACCTGCGATCCCAGTATTTCGCGACGCTGGACCCAGTTGCGGTCCATCAACATGTCGGCATCGCCGACCAGCACGATGTTGGCGTCCTTGTCAGCCTTGCCCTTGTGCTCACCTGTGAATTTGGACTCGGCTGGCTTTTCTGTGAAAGCGCTGTCGAGCTTGCCGGTGAGCCGGCCTGCCATCACCGGCGGCTTGCTGTCCTTCTTAATCAGCGGAACCAGTTCGCGCAGATCGGCATTTCGATCACGCACTTTTTCAGCTTCGACCGTGCCAGCTTCTGATGAGCCTGTTACCAGTGGCCTGATAGAAATGCCCTCTTTCGATGTCGAAAACGAACCGACGGTCGTCATCACCAGAGCCTGCAATTGTGCGACTATCGCCTCTTCTTTCTTGAGGGCGTCGCCGCGCAGGGCCATCCAGGGCAGATTGATCATCGACACGGGACGATCATTGATCATGCGTTCAGCCTTGAACGCATAGGTCACGTCCGCAACGGCACGTTTGGGATCGTAATCTACACCCCATGCCTTGAAGAGTTTTTCCATATTTGAAGAGGCGTCGGGCATCGGCCGTCCGCCCGGTCCCGTCTGATTTTCCGCCCAGGGATCAACAAAGATCAGGGTCGCACCACTATTCATCGCCCATTGGTCGATCGTGTAGAGCGTCTTGTCCGAGAGCGCCTGCGGATGGACGACCATAACGACTTTCGTGTTCGCGGGCAGATTTTCGACATCGCCCGCCTGCTGCTGTACATCAAAGAATTGCTGCATCTGCAGCAAGACCTGCTGCGGCTGCTGGCGCATCTGCGGGTTGCCCTGCAGGTTAAGTCCATCGAACAACGCGACAACAGCCTTGCCACGGCGGCCGAGTTCTGCGACCAGACGCGTCAGGTCATATTCCAGAAACGCCTCACGTTCTGGGGAAAACGCAGGGATGGCAGCCTTTCCATCGGTGGAGTTTGTAGCGGCAAGGCCGAAGAATACCCGGTCGCCTGTCGAAGCGCGGTATTGGCTGACGCCCAGCGCAACAGCCCGGTCCTCTTCCTCGGAGAATGGCCGGGGATCAATGATCTCCAGCACAATCCGGCCGTTGGAAGCGGCTACATAGGCATCAAGCATGGTGCGCACGCGCTGCGCAAAGGCAGCCAGTTGCGGCGCTTCCTTGGTCAGCTGGCCCGAAAGGAAGAACCTGAGGCGTATGGGTTCCTCGATGCTGCGGATCAATTCGCCCGTGCCTTTGCTGAGCGAATAAAGCTTCTGCTGCGTGAGGTCGATGCGCGCCGAGCGGAACCATTGCGCAGAGAGCATGTTCACGCAGCCAAAAATCAGCGCCGCCAGGATGGCGCCAATGATGGCGAGCTTGCCGGAACGGCTTGCATTGTTGGTCGTGGGATTGGTCTGGTTGGTCATGGTGTCCTCACGCGGCCTTGCGCACTTCGAGAATGCGGACGTTGAGCCACAGGGCAAAGAAGATCAGCGAGATGAAGAAGATAAGCGCCGGAATTTCAAGCACACCTTCGGCAATGCGCTGAAAATGACCGATGAACGAAAGGGACGCGATGGCCTCAATGATGACATTGGGCGCCCAGGGACGCACGGCTGCCAGCACCAGATCAAAGCCCGCCATGACAAAGAGGAAGTTCACCACGACAGCGCCGATGAAGGCAAGGATCTGGTTCTTTGTCAGCGCTGACATGCAGGTGGCGATGGCCAGGTAGGCGCCCGCGAGCAGCCAGGAGCCAACATAGGACATCAGGATCACGCCATTATCGGGCGAGCCCAGATAATTGACTGTAATCCACAACGGCATGGTCAGCACCAGCGCAAGGCCGGCAAAAACCCACGCTGCCAGCCATTTTCCAATGACCAGTGACCAGGTGGAAACAGGCAGGGTCATTATGAGTTCGATCGTGCCGGACCGGCGTTCTTCGGCCCACAACCTCATGCCGATGGCTGGCATCAGCACAAGGAAAACCCAGGGGTGCCACAGGAAGAAGGCCGAGAGATCGGCCTGCCCGCGATCAAAGAAATTCGCGACGAAGAACGTCATGCCCGCTACACCGGCCAGGAACACGACGAGAAACACGCCAGCGATAGGCGTCGAGAAATAGGCGGCCAGTTCGCGGCGGAAGACAAGCAGGGTCGTGTTCATGGTCAGGCCCCCGCCGTTTCGAGTTTCTTGGGATGGGTTATGTCGCGAAAGACTTCCTCCAGCCGTATCGAGCCGCTGCGCGGCTTGCCTTGAGCGTCCGTTGCGGCTGTGCGGCTCATCAGTTCCTCGGGCGTGCTGTCGGACAGCATTTTGCCGCGCGCAATGATGATGGCGCGGGTGCAGACCGCCTCCACTTCCTCCAGGATATGGGTGGAAATGATAATCGCCTTGTTGGCGGCGATGGAATGGATGAGTTCGCGCACTTCGTGCTTCTGGTTGGGGTCGAGCCCGTCCGTGGGTTCATCCAGAATGAGCACATCGGGGTCATGCACGAGCGCCTGGGCGATGCCAACGCGGCGTTTGAAGCCTTTGGACAGCGCTTCGATGCGCCGGTCCCAGACTTCAGCAAGTTCAATGCGCTCGACCAGCTCCGCCAGACGATCACGCGCTTTCGCGCCGGACATGCCACGCATGGCGGCCACGAATTCAAGAAATCCGGCCACGGTCATATCGGGATACAGCGGAGCTCCCTCTGGCAAATAGCCAAGCTGCCGCCGGGCGGCGACGGCATCTGTCTGGCTGTCATGCCCCCCGATGGCCGCCAAGCCTGACGTCGGCTCAAGAAAGCCTGCAATCAATTTCATCGTTGTGGACTTGCCGGCGCCGTTTGGGCCCAGAAAACCAACTACTTCCCCCCGGTTCACAGCAAAAGAAATGCCATCAACCGCCGTGAACGCGCCAAAACGTTTCACCAGGGCGCGTGTCTCGACGAGCGCCATGCCCGATCTCCCTTTCCAGTTCGCAGGTCCGTCAAACTATTGCCTTGTGTCAGCAATGAGCACTCGACCGACCGCAGGTAAGGGGCATAGCCTTCCTGCCGCCGCGCGGCAAGGTGGGAGTGAGCTCGGGAAGTTCCAAGTTGCATGGCAGGGGATCAAGGCGGGGTGGCCCGCCAGCCCGGAAAATCGGAGCACCGGGAGTTTTCAAGAGCTGTCGACCCGAACAATATGCCAGATGACAGGAGGCTGATGCTTTCCTAAACTCCCCCAAAATACATCAGGGAGGCAATATGTCGGCGGCGCAAAATTGGGATTACATCATCGTGGGCTCGGGCTCAGC
>CAMDKB010000424.1 GCA_945901195.1 Rhizobium sp. Q54 | reverse complement strand
TGGTATAACAACCGCCGACTTCTCGGCTCCATCGGATACATCACCCCCGCAGAAGCAGAGGAGGCGTTCTATGCAAACCTGAACACACTCGATATGGTCGCCTAGTCGTTGAACAAATCACCCTCCGGTAAACCCGGGGCGGTTCAGATTTGATGGAGAAGTGGCACGCGTCGTCATGCCCGCGCGACTAGGTGAGCACACACACGAAGTGCTCGCCGAAGCAGGCCTCGACGACGCAGCCATTCAGCGGCTCGCACCTGTTACCAGCAAAGCAACATAACGGAGACGGCTTTATGGGCTCACCAGAAACCACCAGCAATCTGCCCTTACTGGGTCAGGGATTTGTCTAGCAGCAATTGTCCGTAGGGCAAAAGTTCCGCACCTTCAGACGCACGATTACCGAGACCGATCTGGTCAATTTCATTTCGGTAACCGGCATGCTGGAAGCCATTTTCATCGATGCTGAATTTGATGGCGGCGCAATTCCCGGCCGCCCGGTTCCCGCCGCGCTCACCTATTCAATGATCGAAGGCTTTATTCTGCAAACCATGATTCAGGGCACCGGCCTTGCCATGCTGGAACTCGAGCAACGCATTCTCGCACCTGTAAAAGTGGGCGACACCATCTGGGCCATCGTGGAAGTCACGGGCATCAAGCCCACATCGAAAAGCGGCCGCGCCGTCGTGAAGTCCGTCATCGAAGTGTTCAACCAGCGCTCCGAAAAAGTCATGACCTATGTCGCGACGCGATTGCTGGCTGGCGCGAAACAAACTGTAGCAGAGGGATAAGATGCTCGCGGGAATGCCTGAGCAAGCCCGCTATTTCATCGGGTATTCGATGGGCAATCGCTTGAGGCCGTAACCTTCCGGCGCCGTCCAGTGCACGGGATCTTCTGCGCGCAGACGGGAAAACAGTGCGTGATATCTGGGCATCGACGCATAGACACGCGGATCGACAATCTCCCGATCCATCAAACCGCGTGATTCCATTCCTGCCGCCCCTTAATAATCATCTGCAATTCAGCAATGTAACCGAGCGCTACGCCTTGCCCGAATATTGCTCGTCGCTGACCTTCTCCATCCAGGTCACATGCGAGCCATTGACCGATTCCTGAATCGCGACATGTGCCATGAAATGGCCCGGTGCAGCGCCATGCCAATGCTTTTCATTGGGCCCGAAATAGACAACGTCACCTGGCTGCAAAACCTTTATTGGTCCGCCCCAGGACTGCACGTGTGCAATGCCGGTGGTGATATAAAGCGTCTGGCCCAGCGGGTGAGTGTGCCAGGCCGTGCGTGCGCCCGGCTCGAACGACACATAAACGGAACGCACAGTCGCGGGCGGCGCAGCTTCAATGATCGGATCCTGCCAGACTGTGCCGGTGAAATAGTCAGCCGGTCCCCGGCGGGTCGGCACGTCCTTGCGCAGTATGATGTCCATCGTGTTGGTCTCCATTAAAATTCTGAACTACTTTTTTCCCAGCCCTGGCGAATGACCCCATGTCGAATCATAGTCGCGCTGCGAATCTTGAGGCAGATATTTCGCTTCCATGCCGCGCACATCTTCGGCGCCGGTGAGCTTGAAAAAATCGAGCGCCCCATAAGGCGAGTCTTCCACGCTCCGCCGCCAGTCCGACAACGCGTCAACGCCGCGCGATTTGAAATCGTTGAGGATATGCCAGGCCGCCTGCAGGCCTGCCGTTGCCGCCATTACGGGATAGAGTGCGATTTTCACACCGGTCTTCTCAAGATCTGCAAAAGACGGACCCGGATATTTGCCGCCCCAGATCATCAGCACCGGCGCAGGCGTCTCAGCGCATACCCGCGCCAGCTGATCCAGCGTCTCCACTGAATTGATGAACACCACGTCCGCCCTGCCCTCCTTGGCATAGGCGATGCAGCGCTCGAGCGCAGCCTCAAACGAGGAGCCTTCCGCACCCAGAAGATCGCAACGCGCGACAATGGAAAATGCGGGATCGATTTCATCGCGCGCCGCAGCTGCGGCCTGCAGCTTGCCGATCATCTCCTCAGCGGAAATGCATCTGCGGCCGGCGCTCGTACCGGATTTCTTCGGAGCTTCCTGATCTTCCAGCGTCAGTGCGGCAATGCCGGAATTCACCATTTCCTGCACGGTGTAATGAACGTTGATCGCATTGCCAAAGCCCGTATCGCAATCCAGCAAAATGGGAATGTCGCTGCGCGACGCCACATGCCGCGCATGGTCCGCCATATCCCGCATGCCGATCACGCCGGTGTCAGGAACACCAAGCAGGAAAGCCGACATTTGCGAACCTGCGACGAAGAAAGTCTCGAAGCCCGCCAGCTGCGCCGCCTTCGCATACATCGGGCTGAATCCGCCTGGCATGACAGTCATGCCGGGGCGCGTCAGCAGATTGCGAAACGCCAGCCGCTTGCGGTGCGCAGGCAGAATATGTGGTTCGTTCACGCCGATCTCCCTGCGTTTACCATTTTGCCTGCAGCTCGCTGGCAAACTCCACGCGCCAGTCAGCTCCTTCCGACAGGTATTCGTCATGAGGGCGAATGTTTCTGTGCGTTGCAGGATCAACGCCCGGTGGCGTCTCACCATTCGCCACCGCGTCGATGGCGCGCAGCACCTGCCGCCGCATGGCCACGATCGCTTTGTCGGAGGCGCCCAGATTCTCCTTGGAGCGGTCGACGACAGCGCCCATACCTTCCTGCAGTGCAAAATCCTGCGTGTTGACACCGGGAATGCCGGTGAAGGTGGTGGTCTTCTGATCTTGCCGGTCGATCCAGTAATCGTTCGACATGTTCTGCTTCAGCTTGAACGTGCCGTGAATGAAATGTTCAGCCCCCCGCCCCATGCGCGATTCCATATCCATGAGATAATCCTGTTCAAGCGGAACACTGGCGTCATAGCCATACATAGTATTGTAGACCATCGTGCCCTCATCATCGACCGGGACCCACAGATGCCCGTCGAACTTCGGCTTGTTGGATCTCCCGCCTTCGATCTTGATGAGATTGGCTCGTATCTGCTGAGCCGGCATCACATAATGATAGACGCGCACATATTCCTGGCCAGCATCAGCTTTGCGATGAGACACGTAGCGATAACCGTAGTCGGTCAGTTCCACATCAAGCCGGGGCGCCTTATCCCGGTTGCGCGGCATGTCGCGGTTGCCGATATCGTTATTGTGCAAGAACGAGGAATGGGCCGTATCGAGCCCACCCTCCAGTCCCTGAAGCCAGTTGCAATGTTCGTAGGTCTTGGAGACGTGCGCGTGCGTTGCGGGCACACGCAGGAATTCGTAATCCGGCGGCTCTGGCATCTTTTCTTTAGGACCCATATAGGTCCAGATCAGACCTCCCTTGTCGACACACGGATAGGATTTGATCTTTACTTTCGCCTGTAACGGCGTGCCCGCAGGCTCTGACGGCATATCCACACAATCGCCATTTCGATCGAATTTCCAGCCATGATAGACGCAGCGCAATCCGCATTCTTCGTTGCGTCCGAAAAACATCGGCGCCCGCCGATGCGGACAATAGGCGTCCACCAGCCCGATAGCGCCCGTGCTATCGCGAAACGCGATCAGGTCTTCGCCCAGAAGCCGCACGCGAACCGGCGCGCCGTCGTTTTCGGGCAGTTCAGATGACATCAGCGCGGGCTGCCAGTAGCGCCGCATGAATTCGCCGCAGGGGGTGCCGGGCCCAACACGCGTGATTTTCTCATTGTCTTCTGTGCGCAACATTGATGCCTCCCGTGTCTTTTGCCGTGGTCTCTTGCCACGGTGTATTGGTATGGCCGGATGGTAGCCTCGCACGCCGTCAAGTCAAAGGAATTTGCAGCCGGCAGCAATCCCGTCAGGGGAATCGGGTGAATAAAAATTCTCACGCGGCAACGAGGCTGGCGAGGTAGTCGTCGTCCCATCCGGCGGCCTTGCGGCGCAGACGGATGGAACTCTTTCCCGGAGCCACGCGCAGTAGATTGCAGGCGACGCGCCGGCAGGTCG
>CAMDKB010000423.1 GCA_945901195.1 Rhizobium sp. Q54 | reverse complement strand
CGATTCGGCGCATTCCAATTACCTGCATTCAAATGGCATCAAGCCGAATAACGACATTGACGAAAACACAGTGCTTGGAAGCAAGGCGCATCTCGACCGCCCCTCCAATGATGGCTCGCCAAAACTCGAAATCGAGACGACGCCCTATGGTTATCGGTATGCCGCAATCCGCAAACCCCTGCACAATGCTGACAAGAACAAATACGTCCGCGCCACCTTGTATGTTGCGCCCTGCTACGGAATTTTCCCGGCGGCCAAAGGCTGGGGCAACATGCAATTCTTCATCCCGCTCGCCGATGGCGCCACAATGTTCTGGTACGTCATCTGGAAGCGAGAGGGCGCGATCGATCAGGAAACGCGCGATCGCTATCTCGATAATACCGGCTTGCGACCGGGACAGGATGTGGACGAGAACCAGATCAACATTCGCAATCGCGCCAACAACTGGCAACAGGACCGCGACGCGATGAAACGCGGCGACAACTTTACCGGGATGACAGGCATCAACAACGAAGACATCGCGATTCACGAAAGCATGGGGCCGATCTATGACCGGTCCAAAGAGCATCTGGGCGCGAGCGATCTGGCCGTCATCCATTTTCGCCGCCTCATGATCGACGCTGCTGAACGTTATGTTCAGACCGGCGCGCCGGGGCCTGGGCTGGCTGAACCGGTAGACTATTCACGGTTGCGGGCGGCGGAGGGCATGATTCCGCACGCAGAGGCCTGGCAAATCATCATGGACGATGGACCGCTGGAAAAACGGGCCGCTGAATAACGCGCTGGAAAATCGCTCTTGCTGTGATCTGAAAAACAACAACAAGAGCATGGGTCGTTTAAAATAACAGAGCCCCGGTTTGATCCTGTCAAACTGGGGCTCTTGATTCTCACCCAGCGAACTTTACGCAGCCAGCGCAACCGCCGGCTTGGCTTGCCCGGTTGCTTCCTGCTGCTGCTCGGCACCAAGCAAGATTGGCTTTGCAGGCTGTGCAGGTGCGCCTGCCCAGGCGCTGTGGGCGGGAATATCCTCGCCTTTCATCACAACTGTCAGCGGGGCGATCTGTGCGAAATCGCCGACCTTTGTGTCGTAGAGGACCGTTGCCGCCCAACCCACGGTGACGCCTTTTCCCACGGCAACGCGGCCAACCTTCATGATGCGGTCTTCATAAAGGTGGGTCTGCAGGCAAGCCGTCATGTTGAGCGAGGCGTAATCGCCGATCGTCACGCAATCGAACTCGGTGATATCGGTGAGATCCATCCACACGCCCTTGCCGACATTAACGCCGTACAGACGAAGCGCCCAGGGCAGGAAAGGTGTGCCGCGCAGGAATTCGCTGGATGCCTTGCCGACAAGTCCGCCATAGATGACCGCGACAGCTTCTGTCCGCATCGCCCAGAACGACCACATCGGCTTCATGATTGGCTTATAGCGGCCCATGAGAACCCATTTGATAGCGGCGCAGAAGAAGATCGCGATGAACGCCATGATGACGCCCGAAGCGAAGAAGTAGGCAATCGCACGCCCCCATTGCCCCTTGTCAATCGGCGTGGCGATCACGTCGGCGGTGATATAGGCCATCGTGATGAACAGCGCAGTGGGCAGCGATGTGTGAAGGGCCTCGAAGACATAGCGGAAAGACTTGAACCAGCGCGGCGGCTGATAGGTGAAGTTGGCGGAGATGGCGACCTTCTGGCGATTGGGAATGACGATAGAAGGCGATCCAAACCAGGTTTCACCTGCGGCCACATTGAGGCTCTCGGGCATTTTGGATTTGACGCCGACCAGTGCGCCGTCACCCAGAACCGAGCCCGCAGGAATGACGCTGTCGTTGCCAAAGAAGACACGGTCGCCGGTTTTCACCTGCTCCAGCGTCATCCAGCCGCGATGCAATTCCTCATCGCCGAAAACGCATTCGTCGCCGAGAAAATTGTCAGCGCCAATGTCAACGAGATCGTAACGGCCCGAAAGGTTGGTCGAAACTTCCGTTCCCTTGCCAATCTTCGCGCCCATCATCCGATACCAGTGGCGCATGTAAACTGTCGCATACAGTGACGAAAGCGTTTCCAGCGTCACTTCCGTCGCCAGACCGACAATCCACTTGCGCAGATAGAAGTTGGAATGGATCGAATACGTGCCAGTGCGCACGCGTGGCAGCACCACCCAGCGCGTAACAACAATCATCGCCATCGATACGATTACCAGCATGAGTGCCGTTGGCCAGGTAAGGATCGGCAACATCGACCATGAAACGTCGTAATCGTTCACGCCGTCAATCATCGCATCAAGATTATAGAGCACATAGAACGCCGGGAAGATCGGCAAAAGTCCGAACATCAACATGAAGATGTAGGACACTGAATAGATCACGGCGTGCGTGGCGCGGCGCAATTTGCTCGCCTCGGCAATAGGCGGCAGGGCGGCGACATCAACCATGCCAGTCTTCTTGGCGGGCGAACCGTCCCAGATTTCCGCATCGGCGACAATCGTGCCAGCTTTCAGGGCCGTGAGGTCCTTGATCTGAGCATCGACTCCAATGGTGACATCACGGCTCATAGCCACACAATTGCCGGTGCAGGCGCCATCGCCGATCCGTATCATGCCAACGTAAACCTGATTGCCGATGACTTCGACGTTCGCGAACTTGTTCTTGAGGCCTGTCGATGCATTGTCACCGATCTCGATCAGATCGATGGCTCCGCACTCAAACTCGCCGATCATGGCGTCCTTGCCGACCTTCGCACCCATAGCGCGCATGAACCAGCGCATCAGCGGCGAGCACTGCAGGAACTTGTCCTGCGTGACCTGCAACAGGCGTGCGCAGAACCATATCCGGAAATAATAGACGCCCCACAACGGATAGACGCCGGGTTTCGTGCGGCCGATGATGAGCCATTTCAGTCCGATGATAACAGCTTTCACGAGCAGATTGATGACCACGAACACGCACGGCAGGATGAGGAGTTCGGACCACACGGAGATGTCCTTGTCGATGATGAGAATCGTCGACAGGAACAGTCCCAGCCATTGAATTGTGACCAGACCAAAAATCAGCACAAGGGCCATCGCTTGCGCGGACCCGCACAAGAAACGGCGCAGTAGCGAGGGCGGCTCGAAGGACAGATCGTGCACTGTAGTGCTGCCAGTGAAATGTGCACGGTCATCAAGCACTTCGCCAAGCCGGCGCAGGCTGCGGGCCGCATATATATCCTGAAGGGTGACATTGGAAAGCGCCGGCGTCTGGCGCAGGATCGACACGAACTTTGCCGCCAGAAGGGAATGTCCGCCCAGATCTGTGAAGAAGTCGGCATCAAAAGGAATGGACTGCGGCGGCAGGACGATCTTCGCCGCGTCCAGCAACCTGGCTTCGGTCTCCGTGCGGGGCTCTTCCTGCGCTTGTGTGCTGATGGTCTGCACGGAAAGTTCGACGGTTCTCAGCTTCTTGCGGTCGACCTTGCCGGATGACAGACGCGGAAGTTCCTCCATCGCCTCGAAACGAGAGGGGATCATATAGGACGGCAACTTGTCACGAAGGCCGGTTCGCAACGACTTGGCTTCAGGCGACCCGGAACTGGCCGGCACAACGAAAGCTACAAGCTGATCCATGCCGTTGTCGTTGCGAAGAACGACTGCCACCTGCCCCACTTCAGGCAAGGTCGAGAGCTTGCTCTCGATCTCGCCGAGTTCAACGCGGAAGCCGCGAATCTTGACCTGATCGTCGATGCGTCCGCGAAACAGGATGTCGCCGGCGGCATCCAGCGCAACTGCGTCGCCGGAGCGATACAGAATGGGATCCTGGCCGGATTTCTCAAACGGGTTGGCAATGAACTTGTCACCGGTAAGGTCGGGGCGCTTGAGATAGCCGGTCGCAACCCCCGGGCCGCCGATCAGCAGTTCGCCTTCGCTGCCCCAGGGCAGGAGACTCAGATTCTCATCCGCGACGTAGCAGGTGTAATTGGGGATCGGTGCGCCGATGGTGACGTTTTCGCCAAGGCGCACCTCGGACATCGTCGC
>CAMDKB010000422.1 GCA_945901195.1 Rhizobium sp. Q54 | reverse complement strand
TCTGTCGCACCTCGATGAGGATGAACTCGCTACACTGGAGCAGGTCCTAAAGAAGGCGCTGGGGGAGCCTGAGGAGAGTAGTGCGCGCGATGCGAATATATTTCGCGTACACAAGGTGAAATGATTTCGGTTGATCCGACGGACGGGGTGTGGAGTGAGTGGCGGGCAGCTGAGCTTCACAGTGAATAAACCTGACGCGCGATCAAGCTAAAAAAACTTGCCCAGCGGGTCCGCTATGGGTCCGCACCTAAAATCGAGAAATAAAAACGACCACAATAATTTATATAACTATCTGTTTTCGTTTGGTGAGCGCGCCGGGGTTCGAACCCGGGACCCTCTGATTAAAAGTCAGATGCTCTACCGGCTGAGCTACGCGCTCCCAATTGCCCCGTATCTTACGGAAAGGGATACCACCGGAATCGTCCTCAGCAGACGGTTCTGGACAGGCAGCGCCTGACTATAGGGGCTTGCCGCCGGGGTCAATAGAGCAATCTGCCCGCAGCCGAAGGAAGACGCGCGGAACACATTGTTTCAACGCCCGGTTTTCGCCCTGCCAGGACATTTAGAAATAAATCAGCCGGCCATGCGCTCGGCATAGGTATAGACGCCTGCAAAAATGATAGCGGCAATCAGCGTGGTCCACAGCGCCTTTTTCAGCAGCATGGGGCTGACGGGGGCTCCTGGATCGTGCCCTGCCTCCACGGGCCCCTCTTCATGCTGCGAGCGCACGCCGAAGGGCAGAACGGCGAACAGCACTGTCCACCAGATGGTGATGAACACGGCAATGGAAAGCGGGATCGACATGGGATGACCCTTGGGTTCATGCGCTGGCTGGCGGCGCGCCGGTTCCGCCCGCAGGCGTCGGCGCGGTGCGCCTTGGCCCTGCGAATCTGTTCATGTTCGTCTCCATGCGCCGCATCATCAGGCGCACAACATGAAGGCCGAATTCGGGATTCTGGAAGTAGAGCTGCTCAAAATCGGTGTAGGTGATGCGCCACGCCCTGACTTCACTCATGCAGCGCGCCGTTGAAAAGCGCTTGTTGCCTTGCGTGAACAGACCCATTTCGCCGATGAGCGTGCCTGGGCCCAGTATGATGCCCAGTTCGGGCAGGCTGACCTGCCCCTCGCCGATCACATAGGCCGCATCGGCAGCATCACCTTTGGTGAAGATCAGGTCGCCTGCCGCGAATTCCGACATACGCATGAACGGTTTCAACCATTCGTAATCGAGAGCATCGCGGCTGGCGCGCTGGACATCCGACACCAGTTTCTGCATTTCGCGCAGGCGCAGGATATTAACCGCCAACAGGACGATATTGACGATCAGATTTGGCCAGTTATGCGAATAAAGCCCCCAGGCGATCGACAACACATTGGCCGCAATGGTCGCGATGCGCAGGGGGATCATGGTCTTCGACCAGAACGCGAAGAGGCTGGCGGCTGCAGCAAGCCATCCGCAAATATGGGCAATGATATCGAGCACGGCGGATTCCAATAAACCTGATCACGGGGTGGAGCGGGCGCACAATGGCCCAATCGGGCGGCGTTGAAAACAGGCAACCGCAGCGAAAGCGGAATTTCCCTTCAACGGGTCAAACTTGCGCTCAGACTTGCTCGATTTCAACCAGAGTACCACAGAAATCCTTGGGATGGAGAAACAGCACGGGCTTGCCATGTGCGCCTATCCGCGGTTCCCCATCCCCGAGTACGCGCGCGCCCTGCGCTTTCAGCCGGTCACGGGCAGCCAGAATGTCGTCCACCTCGTAGCAGATGTGATGCATGCCACCGCTAGCATTGCTTTCCATGAATTTGGCCACCGGAGAACCCGGCCCCAAGGGCTCCAGCAGTTCGATCTTGGTATTGGGAAGCTCGACGAAGACGACCGTTACGCCATGCTCGGGCAAGGCCAGTGGCGCAGAGACTCTTGCCCCCAGCGTATCGCGATAGATCGCGGATGCTGCGGCAAGGTCAGGCACGGCGATGGCGACATGGTTGAGGCGGCCGATCATGGGAGCTCCCGTGGTGTCCATAGAGTTATAGACACATGCTGCGCATTTGATCCGCTGACAATACGCACTAAGGCCTATTTCTCGCGCGACAGCAGCGCCTTGATGCGGGCCTTCTGCTCTGGCGTGACTTGAGCGACGACCTTCTGCGCGTTCTTCAACGTGCTTTCGGGATCAAGATATTCGATGATCCGCTCGGCCCTCTCGCCTTCGGCGATGAGCTGGGGATTATGCAGAACTTCTTTCACCGCCGCCTGCAGATAGGTCAGGCGCGGCTTGGACACACCAGGGGGCAGGATCATGACCCGGCCGAGATCTTCTACGCTGTTATGAAAATCAAACAGCCATTGCGCGTCTTCGGAGAGTTCTACTGCCTCGAAGATCGTGGGACGGTCCGGGAACCAGCGTGATTTTTTGCGCGCCATCGTCGCCAGCGCAAAGACTTGGCCGGCCTTGGAAAAATTATTGGCGGAGGATTTCGGAATATAGACCGCGTCCATCTCTCCCTTGGTCACAGCGAGTGCGGCCTGATTGCTGCCGGTGTACCCGGTGACGATCTGGCATTGCAGTTTTAACGCTGCGCAGGTGAAGGCCGCGCCATTGCCAAGACCGTCGGCAGGGCCGGCAGCACCCCAGTTCCAGCTTTTGCGTGTGGCGATGGCGTCCTTGACGGTCTTTTAGGTTGTATCGGGGCCGACAAGCCAGAGGCCGGGAGGGGCGCCAACCGTCGCCAGATAATCGAATTTCGCCAGATCGAAACGCAGGCCGGGCTGATCCGTGATCTGAGCGAAGGCCGCCGATGTGCCATTGGCGAAGGACATGGTGAGCCCATCGGGAGCGGCGATATAAAGGCGGTTCAGCGAGGTGATGCCGCCGGCGCCCGGCTGGTTCTCGACAATCGCCGTGGCCTTCAGCACGCGCGACAGATAAGGCGCGATCAACCGCGCATAAATATCATAGCCGCCGCCTGACCCCGAGCCGACGATGATGCGCACTGTCTTGCCGTGAAAAAACTCGGGCTCAGATGATTGCGCTTGAACAGGAGCGGCAGACAGAAATGCGACAATTGCTGCAATGACCGGAGTTTTCATGCGCGGTGCTCCCAAAAAATGTCTTTTGGCGGCCTTTGCCGCTGTTAGTTGAAATGTGCGCGATTTCGCCGGAGAGAGCAAGACGGCGAAACCCCTGCCAACAGTGATGACTCCTAAACCTCCACCACCAGCACATGAACGTGCGGGCGTTTACCCCAGACCTGTCCCACCGCCGAACGCACAGAACGCTCCATGGTGGTCATAAGTGCATCGGCGTCCTTGCGGCGGTTTTTGGGCAGGCTTTCAAAGGTCTGGAAAATGGCCTTGTCGATAATTTCATCCATGGCGCGGCCATCGGCGGCGCGGGCCGGTACACCATAGGTAATGACGTCGGGATCTCCGGCCATATCGCCCTTGGCTCCAATCGCGATGGCGACGGATACGATGCCGTTGAAAGCCAGCCGCTTGCGTTCACGCAGCGCGTTGTCATCGGCATTGATGATCAACTTGCCGTCCGAATATTGGCGGCCATGGGCCACCTGATCGACCACGCCCGGTTCGGTGGGAGACAACAGAACAACGTCGCCATTGCTTGCTTTGATGACATGCGGCACACCCTTTGAGCGGGCAAAATTGGCATGTTCGGCCAAATGCAGCGCCTCGCCATGCGCGGGAATGGCGATGCGCGGCCGGATCCAGTCGTACATCTGCGAAACTTCGTTGCGGCGGGGATGGCCCGATACATGCACCAGAGCCGTGCGGTCTGTAATCACCTCGATGCCCTGTTTCACGAGCCCGTTGATGATGTCATTGATAGACTTCTCATTGCCGGGAATGGGACGTGAGGAAAAGATCACACGATCTCCGGGTAGCAGCCGTATCTGCGGATGCTCGTCCTCCGATATACGCGCCATCGCTGCCCTGCTCTCGCCCTGCGATCCCGTTGCCATGATGACAACGCGATCCCTTGGCAAATCCT
>CAMDKB010000421.1 GCA_945901195.1 Rhizobium sp. Q54 | reverse complement strand
CCCGCCGGGCTCAATTTTGACCGCCTTCTGGTCGTCGGGACCGCGCGCAAGCCTGCCGATAATGAGCCTGCGCCAGATCCGGCCAATCCCATGTTGGGCGGCGCGCTGATGGGCAAGCTGACGAGCGCAGCGCACGTTTCTGTCCTGTTCGACCCGCCGGAAAGCGGCGATGCAATTGCAGCAGCGGCGCTTGTCTGCGGCTTGCGCCTGCGCGCTTACAAGTTTGAACTCTACAAGACCAAAAAGAAAGAAAGCGACGAAAAGGACAACAACAAGAATGCAGACGGCGTCATTGATGTCACCATCGGCGTTGCTGATCCGGCAGTCGCGAAACAGGCCCTTGTAGCACAGGATGCCATCGCCGAAGGCGTCATCGCCGCGCGTGATCTGGTCAATGAACCGGCCAATATTCTCACGCCCGTAGAATTTGCCAAGCGCGCTGCAGAGCTGAAAAAACTTGGTGTCCAAATCGAGATACTGGACGTCAAGGCCATGCAGAAGCTCGGCATGAACACATTGCTGGGCGTCGGTCAGGGCTCGATCAATGAATCGCGTCTGGTTGTCATGCGCTGGAATGGTGGAGGCAAGGCTCAGCCGGTTTCATTCATCGGCAAGGGCGTGACATTCGATACGGGCGGCATTTCCATAAAGCCTGCCGGTGGCATGGAGGACATGAAAGGCGACATGGCGGGAGCGGCGTGCGTGACGGGCCTGATGCGAACGCTCGCGCTGCGTAAGGCAAAAGTAAATGCCATCGGCGCAATTGGTCTTGTCGAAAACATGCCCGGCCACAATGCGCAGCGCCCTGGCGACATTGTCGTCAGCATGTCCGGCCAGACGGTAGAGGTCATCAATACCGATGCCGAAGGCCGCCTCGTTTTGGCCGATGTCCTTTGGTATATTCAGGACAAGTACAAGCCGCAGTTCATGATCAATCTGGCGACCTTGACAGGCGCCATACTCGTGGCGCTGGGCAATGAGCACGCGGGGCTGTTCTCCAATAACGATGAATTGAGCGAGCGCCTCACCGCAGTTGGAAAGACAACCGGCGAAAAAGTCTGGCGGATGCCACTTTCGCCCGCCTACGACAAAATGCTGGAGTCCAAGTTTGCCGACATGAAAAACATCGGTGGGCGCAATGCCGGATCGATCACAGCTGCGCAGTTCCTGCAACGCTTTGTGAACAAGACCCCGTGGGTCCATCTGGATATTGCAGGCACCGGCATGTCCTCCCCGTCAAATGACATCAATCATAGCTGGGGCTCTGGCTGGGGCGTGAGATTGCTCGACAGATTGGTCGCAGACCATTACGAGAAGTGACGTCACCATCAGGGACCCATTATGCGCCTTTTGCCTGTCATCGCCCTTGCATTGTTTGCGTGTCCTGTAGGGGAGGCCGCCGCACAGTCCAGCTCATGCGAGGGCTTTATGGCCCATATGCAAAAGGCTCTGCCAGACCTTGATCCGAAATTCGTGCGGCCAGTCGTTGTCTCGCGCGGCGCTGGTGCGCGTGGCGATACCCGCGACATGGTCGTCAAACTGCAAATCGACGGTCAATTGACGTGTGAAGGCGACCGTTTCGTCCGGTTTGAAGCGCGCGTCCAGGAACCATCCAGCCCAGCTTTGCGAGATGGGTTCTTTCGCGTCCAACAGGCCGCCGCAGTTCACAAATTGCGCTGGACGCCAGCCCATGCCGCGAGTGAGCTTCAGGCAATGACGGCTGAAGCGGCAGATTATCTGCGAGGCTCAATCGAGCGCGAGGATTATTCCGTCGCGGGCAAGGTCGAGCGCCACGCAGGTGAAGCGGGCGACGTCGGCCTGATCTGGACTCGTAATGATCGCACGTTCATCCTCGTCGAATACCAGTGAGCGCTGCTTTGGCTGATGTCTGGTTCTATCATTTGACGCGTCAGCCCCTGGAGCGTGTGCTCCCTCCGTTGCTGGAAAAATCCATCGAGCGGGGTTGGCGCGCCGTTGTGCAGGCGGGGTCCGAAGAAAAGATGCGCGCGCTCGATGATCATCTCTGGACCTATTCGGAGGAAAGTTTTGTCGCTCATGCAACGCCGGGCGACGGCAATCCTGCTGCCCAGTCCGTGTACCTGACGACATCTGGCGAAAATCCCAATGGCTCTCGAATTCGTTTCTTTGTCGATGGCGCCCAGGTCGAGGCGCCAGGCGGCTACGACAGGACGATTCTGATTTTCGACGGCAATGACGAGGATCGGCTTGACGCTGCCCGTGCGCAATGGAAGCGTTTGAAGGGCGAGGGGCACACGCTGCAATATTGGCAGCAGACCGATAGTGGCGGTTGGGAAAAGAAGGCGTGAGCACGCCTGAGGCGGGAGCCGCTTCCAAAGCACTGGCGGCTGGGTTTATTGATGCGCGCGCCCGGTGGGAATTCGCGGCGATGTGCTTTGCCGCTTTTCTTTTCTCGGTGACGCACAATTATTCGACCCTGCTTGCCATCGTATTCGAGAAAGCCGGTCACTCCCTGCAGGCCACAGGCTTGCTCCTGTCATTGTTCGCAATCCCCTGCATAGCGGGGGCATTGTTTTCCAGCGCTGCTTGTGCGCGTTTCGGTGTCTTGAACACGGCGCGGGGCGCGTTCGTTCTCACGGCGCTGGGCATGGGCGCATTTGCATTTACGCGCGATGATTTCTGGCTCGCGTTGTTGTCCAGAGTGATCCAGGGATTTGGCGTTGGCGCAGCCATGCCTGCGGGACTGGTGTATGTGCAGAGCCGGATAACGCAGATACGCATGGTCTATTTCGTTACTGTTTACTCGGCAGTCATACCGCTTGCGGCAGCCTTTGCGCCACCTATCGGCGAATGGACCCTGAAACATCTTGGCGAAGTGGCGCTGTTTATAGAGGCTGCGATCCCCGGTCTGCTGGCAGTGCTGGCGACCTTGGGCCTGCGCGATGCACCGCGCCCTCGAAACACCGGTGGGCTCAATCTGGGTAATGCTTTCCAGCGCAAGTTGTTGTTGCCCTATATTCTCGTTTTTGCCGGCGGCGGGCTGTACGGTTTTTCGGTCAATTACATCGCCGCTGATCTGCAAATGCGGGCCATCGCACTGGCTGCGTTCTTTATACCGTCGTCGATTGCCTTGATCGCCATGCGCTTCATCGCGATGCGCATACTTTCGAAATATTCGCCGCGCGTTCTTGTGACAGCCAGTCTGTTGACTTACGGGCTCGGCTTCCTGTTGATTGTGCTGGCGCACGGTCCGGCGCTGATGGGTCTTGGCGGCATATTCTACGGCGTGGGCAACAGTATCATGTTCCCGGTCGTTTCCGCCTGGGTCGGTTCGGGATTTGAGCCGCAGGACCGTGCCGGGCCGCAGGCCGTGAACACAGCATCTTTCTATACGGCGATCTACGCGCTGCCATGGCCGCAGACCTTTGTCATCGGCGCATGGGGGTATGGCGCAGCCGAATGGATATGGGTCTGCGTGGCGTTCGGGCTGGGTATTTATATGCTGGCGATGCTGGGCCCGAAACGGATAACGTGAAGGCTCACTTGCCTAACAATTGCTCGGCGACAACGCCAAGAGATTTGTCCTGATTGAGTGCGCAGGCCGCCGCGAGCTTCTCGGCATTCTTGCCGAATTCATTGAAGTCGATCACCGGGTCGGCATCCTCATCCTGATAATATCCATCAAGCCACACAAGCGTCATGGCGATATTGTCTTTCGACATCTTGAGCCATTCGCCGCATTTGACCTTTCCAAGGTCGAGTTTTTGAGCCGAAGCTGCTGCGGGCATCAACAGTGTCGCCGCAAGCGATATGGCAAAAAGGGCTTGTTTCATTGTGTGCCTCCGAAAAAAATATGAGGCGGCAAAGATACGTTCTGTGAAGCGGGTCATCAAGTAATACCAGTTCCCGCTGATCAGCATTGGTGGGCCCAATCTCGCAAGCCGATGGACATGATACGCCATGGCTGCTCGACGAGTTTGTTCCAAGCGTCGCAGCAATGGTCGAGGATGTCGTCGTAGGATTTGAAGACGCGGTTCGA
>CAMDKB010000420.1 GCA_945901195.1 Rhizobium sp. Q54 | reverse complement strand
AAATCTGGTCTTCCGGATAAAGCCATGGCCCGGGCTGCATAAGGAGCGCCATTTTATCAAGTAATGTCGCAACCCCATCGCCTGTCAGCGCTGATATCATGAACGTTTCTTCGAACTTGATCTTGCTGTTGAGGTTCAACGAAAGTTCCAGCAGCTTCGACCGCTCGATCGTGTCGATCTTGTTGAGGATCAGGAACAGTTTTTGCCTCACGGCCTGCAATTTTGCGATAATGGCCTCGCATTCCTCGTCGAGCCCTTTTCGCGCATCCACGAGAAGGCAGATCAGGTCGGCATCGATGGCCCCTCCCCAGGCTGACGTGACCATGGCGCGATCAAGCCGCCGCTTCGGTTTGAAAATGCCGGGCGTGTCAACGAGAATGACCTGCGCATGATCCTTGATCGTGATGCCGCGGATCTGTGTGCGGGTCGTTTGGACCTTGCGCGAAACGATTGAGACCTTGCTGCCAACGAGCGCGTTGATGAGCGTCGATTTCCCTGCATTGGGGGCGCCGATCAGCGCGACAAAGCCGCACCGGGTTTGCGCTCCATCGTGCGCTCCGCTCCCGCCATCTTTTCCGCTCTCGCCATCACTCAATCTCACGTCTCCTTGATATGTTCCCGCATCATGAACGCACGCGCCGCAGCCTGTTCACCCACCCGTTTTGACGCGCCCCGCGCCTCAATGGGGACATGGCCCTCCACCTCGACGGAAATCGTGAACTCAGGTTGATGCGCTGGCCCGGCGCGTTCGATTTCCCGATAGACCGGCGGCGGCTTGGCCCGCGCCTGCGCCCATTCCTGCAAGGCGGTCTTCGGATCGCGCAGAGGACGTTTAGGCTGCTGCAACCGGGTTTGCCAGCCTTTTTCTACCAGTGCTCTGGCTTGCTCATACCCGCCATCAAGAAAAACAGCTCCAATCAACGCTTCGCACACGTCGCCGAGAATGGCAGTCTTGCGGGCGCCACCCGTGCTGGCCTCCGCAGCGCCGAGACGCAGCCATTCGTTCAGACTCCATTCTTCGGCCACTGCGGCGCAAGTTTCCAGCCGCACGAGATCGGAAAGCCGGCGCGACATTTCCCCTTCAGTGGCTTTGGGAAATGTACGAAACAGCATTTCGGAGATCGCAAGTCCCAGCACTCGGTCGCCCAGAAATTCCATGCGCTGGTAGGTTTCCGAGCGAGACTTGCCCGGTTTGAGGGCGCTGACATGGGTCAGCGCCAGATCGACAATGCCGCTGGTGTTAAATTTATAGCCTATGCGCTCTTCCAGCGCGGCAAGGGAGGGCTTGGCCCTGCGTGCCATATCACCTGACCGTCGTGAAAATGCGTTCCCAGCGAACTGACCAGGGCCAGCGCCAAAGCTGCCAGGCAGCCTCTCCCTCCTTCACCGAGAAGAAAATGACCTCGGCGCGCCCAACGAAATTTTCAAAGGGTACAAACCCGACACCGCCATTTTGCGGGGATTCACGTGAATCCGTGGAATTGTCGCGATTATCGCCCATCATGAAATAATGGTTCGGCGGAATCTCGAATACGCCCGTATTGTCGAATGTGCCTCGGTCTCCGTCACGTTCGATGATGAGGTGGCTCACCCCGCCCGGAAGCGTCTCACGATAGGTTGGCAACGGCCGCTCGCGCCCGAACACATCAGTCGAGATGACCTCCTTGGCAGACTCACGCGGCACGATGACTCCGTTGATATAGAGTCGTCCGTCGATCATTTGAATCTTGTCACCCGGCAGCCCGATCACCCGCTTGATATAATCCGTTGATCCGTCGCTCGGCAATTTGAACACGGCAATATCGCCGCGGCGCAGTTTGGCTTCCCAGATGCGGCCGGACATTATGTTGGGGCTGAAAGGGATCGAATGCTTGGAATAGCCATAGGCGTATTTGGACACGAACAGATAATCGCCAACGAGCAAAGTCGGAATCAACGATCCTGAGGGGATGTTGAAGGGTTGGAACAACACCGTGCGTATCACAAGCGCGATCAGCAGCGCCTCAATGATGACTTTGATGGTATCGACAATCCCACCATCTTGTTTGGACTGCGCCACGCTTCCCGCCTTCCTGCGATTTCAGGCATTGCCTGCAGGCGTGCTGGCTGATTCCCTATTCGCACGCCCAAGGCGATCCTATACCGTCTGCTCTCCCGGACGCCAAGGGTTCCTACACAGCGTCACAAAGCAGCCAGACAGCGTGCAAAAAGGCTGGAAAATCCGTCAGCGATCATTTCGGCCGAAACTGCCAATGATTTTACCCACAACATGCGTAACCAGCGCCAGTCCAACGCTCTTTTAGTCCCTGGCAACCCGGGAATCGCCTGAATTACCCCGATTGTAACGTCTGGCTCAGAGGCTTCGCATTTTGAGCGGCTTGGTCCGGATCAGGCTTCATGATCAGCATTTGGAGAGAGCCGCACCATGATCAAGGCCGACCTTATGCGGGGTAGGCTTGCTGGATACCCGGCCTACCGGGCTAGCCAGTGCTGTCGCGCACGGCTTCAATCACGATAAAAGCCTGCGCAAGTGGATAGTCGTCCGTGATTGTCAGATGAATGACGGCCTTACGGCCAATGGGTATCAGGGAAGCCAATCGTTCCTGAGCGCCCCCAGTCAACACCATGGTCGGCTGCCCGGACTTCAGATTGACGACGCCCATGTCTTTCCAGAATACGCCTGCCCTGATGCCTGTACCCAGCGCCTTGGCGCAGGCCTCCTTGGCTGCAAAGCGCTTGGCGTAAGACGCGCCACGCTCGGCTCGCCGCTCTGATTTCGCCTGCTCCAATGGCGTGAAACAACGATCAGTGAACCGCCGACCAAAGCGCTCAAGCGTCTCTTCGACGCGCCGGATATCACAAAGATCGGCGCCTATCCCGACAATCATGCCAGCGTACCCCGGCCTTCATCCATTGCCTGGCGCATCTTCACGACGGTCTCCCGGAGCCCCAGAAAGATCGCTTCGCCGATGATGAAATGCCCAATATTCAGTTCAACGATTTCCGGCAAACCAGCAATCTTGCGCGCCGTGTCGAAATCGAGCCCATGCCCGGCGTGGCATTCAAGGCCTATTTCCGCAGCATGGGCTGCCGCGACACGAATGCGGCCAAATTCATGATCTGCCTGCTCCTGATGCCCTGCCGCAAGCGCATGACACCAGGCGCCGGTGTGCAGTTCAATAACCGGCGCGCCCAGCGACCGTGCTGCATCCAGTGCGTCAATTGAAGGCTCTATGAAAAGTGAAACCCTGATGCCAGCCCGGCTTAATTGATCAACGAAGGGAACAAGATGATCGTGGCTCTTGACTACATCGAGCCCGCCCTCTGTCGTCCGTTCGGTGCGTTTTTCCGGTACGATGCAAGCCGCGTGCGGGCCCGTATGCAGCGCAATGTCGAGCATTTGAGTGGTTGCCGCCATTTCAAGATTGAGTGGCTTGGAAATGGACCGGCGCAGCCTCGCTATATCGTCGTCCATGATGTGGCGGCGGTCTTCGCGCAAATGTGCGGTAATGCCATCGGCTCCAGCCTCAATTGCAGCCAGCGCCGCACGCACAGGATCAGGACCTTGACCGCCCCGGGCATTGCGAACGGTGGCGACGTGATCAATGTTGATACCAAGGCGGATAGGCAATGTTCTTGTCATCGCACGGCGGCTCCTGTTGACGTTTGACCAAGCTTTGGAAGTCTTTTTGCCACGATCACCTCACTCCGCCGCAGTCGCGATTTCTCCAGCCTGAATTTGCGTATCCAGCAAGCGCTTATATACACCATCGGGCCGCCGCATCAGCTCGGTATGGGTTCCATCCTCGACAATTCGTCCCTCGTCGAACACCAGAATCCTGTCCAGCCGCTGAATTGTGGAAAGCCGATGCGCGATGACAATCGTCGTCCGCCCGGACGACAGCCGATCGATGGCCTGGCGGATATAAAGTTCTGAGACTGAATCAAGGCTCGATGTCGCTTCATCAAGGATCAGGATCGGAGTCGCCGCAAGTATGGCGCGCGCAATTGCAACGCGTTGCCGCTCACCGCCCGAAAGCTTGATGCCACGCTCGCCAACAAGCGT
>CAMDKB010000419.1 GCA_945901195.1 Rhizobium sp. Q54 | reverse complement strand
GCCTTGGCATATCCATGGTGAATTATCTGAAGGAATTGCCCTATTTTGCAGCCGAAGTTTTTCCGCGTCTGGAGGCCATGGCTGTGCGGCAGAAGCCTGCGATGCTGTAAGTGAACCTATCCGCCATAAAGATATTGCGGCAGCCAAAGCGTCAGTCCGGGCCAGATATACATCAGCACCATGCACAGGATCACGATCAGCATATACGGCATCATGCCAGCAAATATCTGGTTGATGGTGACATGCGCCGGGGCCACGCCTTTCAGATAGAAAGCGGACATAGCAACGGGCGGCGACAGGAATGCGGCTTGCAAATTCACGAAGACCAGTACGCCCCATAGTATCGGATCAATGGCGAAGTGTTTGAGGAGCGGCAGGAAAATTGGCACGAAGATCACGATGATCTCGGTCCATTCCAGTGGCCAGCCGAGCACGAATATAATGGCCTGCGACAAGATCATGAACTGGATGGGTGAGAGTTCCATCGACAAGACCCAGCGCTCGATCAACGCCTGTCCGCCCAGAATTGCAAACACCGCAGAGAATATGGCTGATCCCACAAATAGCCAGCATACCATTGACGTGGTTTTGGCGGTCAGAAACACTGCTTCCTTCGTGCGCTGCCAGTTGAGCGTTCGCGCCTGAAACGCCAGCAGAAATGCCCCGGCAGCGCCCACCGCTGCCGATTCTGTCGCTGTTGTAATGCCCAGCAATATAACCGCGAGCACAATGACGGTGAGTATGCCGAGCGGCGCGACAGAATCGGTGACAAGTTTTATGATCGCCAGCTTTTCCCCATTCATGCGCCTGTAATAACGGAACATGATCAAAGCGAGCACTGCGGCTATCGCAATATACCAGTAATAGAAACTGGCGGGCGGTCCCATCTGCGCTGCAGTGGATGAACCCTCGGCAAGATCGGGTGTGCCCAGCTGTTCAAGTCCTGCCGGAAGGGCATCGCTCTTCTTCGTCTGGTGGATGACGACATACCAGTAAACAGCCCAGAGAGTACTTGCGATAATCGTGAAGGGGACCAATGAGTAAAGAAAGTTCTTGATCAAAAACGCATAGCTGATGCGTTTGTCATCGGCCATTACAGAATTTGCCCTGGCTGGCGAAACTAATGCGGCGGCAAGGCCTGTGAACATGTTGCCGCTCGCATAGGCTTTCTGCAGATCACCCATCCATGAGGGCACGGGGACCTGACGTTCAGCCTCCGGCAATTTCGGTGCAATCTTCGGATTGATCAGCGCCCAGCCGATGATGTAGGCAAGATATAGTAATGCAAGGAAAAAGCCGGGAAACATTGCGGCGGCATAGAGTTTGACGACTGACTGTCCGGCGACGGCAGCGTACACAATAATCATGACCGATGGCGGTATGAGTATGCCCAAAGTGCCGCCTGCGGTGATGACCCCGGCTGCAAGTTTCACATCATAGCCAGCGCGCAACATCGGATTAAAGGCGATAACGCCCATCAGCACAACGACCGCGCCGACCAGCCCGCTGGCGATGCCCCAAAATGTACAGACGATGAGCGTGGCGACTGCCAGCGCTGCGGGTACATTTCGAAACGCGAGCTGGATCGAATAAAACATCTTATCGACGAGCGCGCCGCGCTCCATCACATAGCCCATCAGCACGAATAGCGGCACCGATATCAGGACATCATTGGTCATCGCGCCATAGGTTCGTTGCACCATGAGATCGAAGACGCGATTGTCCCAAAACGCCTGTCCCGGCGTGTAAAATGCAATGTAGCCAAAGAAGATGCCAAGCCCCATCAACGTGAAAGCAGTGGGAAATCCCAGCATGATCACGACGATGATGAGGCCCAGCATCAGGAGCCCGAGCATGGGGTCTGTCATATTTTTTCCCCCATGCCGCGTTTATGCGCTTCTTCTTCAATTGAATGAGCGCGTTCGATTGCGATTCTGCGCGTTTCGTCATCTACATGCTGGCTACCGGCGAGCTGTTGTTCGACAACATCAATTTCAGAAACATCTTTGAGGCGGGCCGGCCATTGCCCGTTGACCAGACACATCACGCAGCGCATGATTTCGGCAAAGCCCTGCAAGAGAACGAAAGCGCCGGCAATCGGGATAATGCTCTTGAAGTGATACACCGGGGGCCCATCGGCGGTCACATTCGAATGCTCGTTGATGCGCCATGATACTGCGGCATAGTCATAACCGGCATAAATCAATGCAACGATGCCGGGAATGAAAAATACAAAATAAAGCACAAGATCAAGCGAAGCCTGCGTGCGCGGCTTCATCGATGAATACAGAAAATCCCCGCGTACATGGCCGTTCTGCGCCAGCGTATAAGCGCCGGCCAGCATAAACAGCGAGCCGTAGAACATATTGCTGGCGTCGAAAATCCAGGCTGTCGGCATGTTCAGAATATAACGCTTGAAGACTTCGCCGCAGATCAGCAACATCAAGCCAATGATCAGCCACGCCGCAGCTTTGCCAACCCATGTGCTGATACCATCGACAAAATACAGGATTTTCTGGGCCGTCATGTGTCCCGCCTGACCGCTGCCGCGAAAGATAACGCCATCCGGTCATACAACCGGATGGCGTCATTTGTCATTACATAAGGCTCAGAGTTTGGCGGCAGCGCCATTGGGTCCAAAGTAATGGTCAAAGGCCATCCGGCGATTGACCACGGTGTCCTGTTCCCAACGGGTGGCGCGGCGCGCGAAAGCCAGCTGGGATTGCAGGATTTCCTTAAACAGCGGATTTTCTGCGGATTTCTTGATCGCTACCTGATCATAGATCTCCAGCTGGCGCTTGAGCACGGCGTCTGGCGTCTTGAAGAAACGCACTTTGTCCTTGGTTTGCATCTCGATATAATCTTGCGAATATCTGTCGATCGCTTTTTGCGACATGTCGGCACTGGCGGCGTCAACGGCGTTCGCGATGATGGCTCGCATTTTTTCAGGCAACGCGTCATATTTCGGTTTGTTGAACATGATCTCGAATTGTTCAGCGTTTTGATGATAGCTTTGCAGCATGCAAATCTTCGAAACATCCGGGAAACCGAGAACGCGATCAGATGATGCATTATTGAATTCGGCTGCATCAAGCAGGCCACGATCCATTGCCGAAACAATTTCGCCGCCCGGCAGTGCATTCACCGCCATCCCCATGCCTTGAAACACGTCGATAGAAATTCCGACAGTGCGATATTTGAGGCCGTTGAGGTCTTCAATCCGGGTGATTGGTTTTTTGAACCAGCCAAGCGGTTGCGTCGGCATGGGGCCGTAGGGGAAGGAAACGACATTGGCGCCGATGGAGGCATAAAGTTTGGCGAGCAATTCCTTCCCACCGCCATATTTGTGCCAGGCCAGAAGCATGTTGGCGTCCATCGCAAAGCCCGGGCCTGAGCCCCACAGGGCCAGCGCGGTCTGTTTGCCGTAGTGATAGACCAGCACGCCATGGCCGCCATCTAGAGTGCCCTTGGTGACTGCGTCCAGAAGCTGGAAAGCGGGAACAACCGCACCGGCCGGAAGAACTTCAATGCGCAACTCGCCGCCGGTCATGTCATTGACCTTCTTGGCGAAGTCGAGCGCATATTCGTGGAAGATATCTTTCGATGGCCAGGTGCTCTGCCAGCGCATGCTGACAATGCCCGGGGTTTGTGCGACTGCCGGTGCGGCGACAAGGCCAGCGCCGGCCAGCGCCGCGCCTTTGAGGAATTTCCGGCGGCTGGTGATTTTGGATTCTGACATAATATCCCTCCGTTCTGCGTAACCGCACAGGTTGTTTCCCGGCGCCGTGATTTTTAGCGGATTTTCCTGGACGCGTGAAGCGGTTTCCGATTCAAGAATGGGATGGTCGCTGAATCGCCAGATGTTCCGTCCCGTGAAGAACTGATCGCGCTGAACCAGGGGCAGGCGGCGGCGGCAGACGGCGTCGAGATCCACCGCGACACGCCGGTGGGGTTGACGTGCAGATCAATTGAATTCCCTACCGAGACTTTCCTGATCTGGCTGCCGAGCGGTCAAGATCGCCTCCATATGCTGGCGCCGAAGCAGTACGCCAAAGGCCAAGCCTGGTTTGGA
>CAMDKB010000418.1 GCA_945901195.1 Rhizobium sp. Q54 | reverse complement strand
CATGCTCGATGAAGTCCTAGCGGGACTGACGCCTGCAGAAATCACAAGCGCCATTGCGATGGTGCGCCGGATACACAGCGCCGACACCACCATTGTCTTTGTAGAACACAACATGCGCGCAGTTATGGAGCTGACACACCGGCTCGTTGTCATCAACCAGGGCCAGATCATAGCCGAAGGCGATCCGCGCGAGGTCATGCAGAACCCGGCTGTCATCTCCGCCTATCTGGGGACTGCCGATGCTGAAGATTGAAAATCTGCACGTCAGTTATGGCGAAGCCACAGCGCTCAGCGATGTTTCGATCACCCTTGGAGAGGGCGAGCTTGTTTGCATCATCGGACCCAACGGCGCGGGCAAGACGACGATGGTCAACGCCATCGCGCGATTGCTGCCAGTGCGTGCCGGCAAAATCATCATCGACGGGCGTGACGCCACCAACCTGACACCGCAGCAATTGTGTGACTTCGGCGTCGCCATCATTCCCGAAGGACGTCGTCTGTTCACGTCCATGAGCGTGGAAGAAAATCTGGACATCGGGTGCTATCGTCCCGGTGCGCGCGCCAACCGGGCGCAATCTCTTGCGCGCGTTTACGACATGTTTCCGGTTTTGAGTGAGCGGCGCAGACAGATGGCTAGCACTCTCTCCGGCGGGCAACAGCAAATGGTGGCAATCGCGCGGGCGCTGATGGCGCAACCCAAGTTGTTGTTGATCGATGAACCTTCGCTGGGCCTCGCGCCCGTCATCATCAAGCAGGTTTTCGAGACGATTTCGGCCATCAACGCTCAGGGCGTTTCAATTCTGCTGATCGAACAGAACGCAACCAAAGCGCTGGCCATTTCGCAGCGGGCCTATGTGCTGGATTGCGGCGCCATGATTGCCGAGGGAACACCTGCAGAATTGCGCGGTCGCAGCGAGATCAATGCGGCCTATTTCGGCCATGGGCATTGATAATTCCTGACCTGTCATACCAGGTAGCAACCTGCGGAGGTTAAAACTTCCGCAGGCTGGTATCACACTGCATGATTGCCGCGCACCAGCCGCGAGGCCAGAATCAGAAGCGGCGGCACAGCGAGGAGAACAGCGACGCCACCGGCAGACGCTAATCCCCATAATTCGATCAGCGGGCCGGTGAGAAGCGCAATGAACACGCTTACAAAAGCGGCAGCACTGTCATTGACGCCAATTGCGCGTCCGCGCTCGTTGGTTTGAACCATGTCGGCTAGCAGCGCTGTCGAAGCGACATTGGACCCTGCCCAGCCGACGCCAACCAGAAAAGTCCCCAGCGTGACTGGGATCAGCGCGCCATCAGTAAAGGATACCAGCGCAGCGCCCAGCAGGGCCACGGCAACACCCGGATACATGATCCAGCGGCGGCCGAACCGATCCGCAAATTTGCCCAGCGGCACGGTGAAGGCAAACATGCCGACCGAATGAAACATATGCGAAAAAGCGATGGCTGAGAGCGAATGGCCATGGTGAGACAAGACCAGTGAAGTCAGCACCATCACGATGGACATATTCGCCTGTCCCGAACAATTGGAAATGATGGCGACGCGGGACGACGGATTACGCCAGAGACTCATCGGGCTGAAGGCGACGGGCTGATCCACCCCCCGCGACACCGGCTTGTACCCAGGGTAATATTTTTCCAGATTCATGCCGATCTCTTTGGGATCGGGCTTAACAAACAGGACGAGCACCATGCCTGTGACGATCAGGATGGGGAGCAGCAGCCAAGCCAGCGCCAGCGGATCCATACCAAATTGGGGCGCCAGCCAGGATGCCGCCCCAACAATGATCGGGCTTGCGACGACACCGAAGAGTGCACCCAAAGCCACATAGCCGAGCGCCTGGGCGCGCAACCTTGGCGGCACCATGTCAGCCGCCCCGACGCGCAATTGCTGCGAAGCGTTCATGCCCATGCCGAATACGAACAGCCCGCTGATGAACATGACGGGGCTTTTCATTCCCACAGAGAACCCGAGCACCAGTGCGCCGATGATGGCTATGGACAAACCCATCAAAACACCAAGCTTGCGGCCATAGGTATCCGTAATCTTGCCGATCGGGTAGGCGATGGCGAAACGGCTCAGCGCGATCAGCGCCACGGAGACGCCCGCCAGCCCTGCCGAGCCGGTAAGCTGAACAATCATCAACGGGCCAAACCCATAGGCGTATTGCATTCCGGCTCCGCCGAAAGCCAGCGCGAGAGACAGGAAGATCATGTTGCGCTTGATGAGCCAGGGGATTTCAAAACTGGCCGAGGACGAAGTGGAGCTCATGTGACTGGACGTTTCCTGCAGCACCGGAGTTCTCTGTCCGGCTTGAACAGGTTCTCTTAACGCAGCGGACAGCCAACGCAAACTGCCCCCGGCGGCTGGCCCTGTGCGCCGCCATTGCATTCACTGTGCCGGGCGGACATCATGCACAAAGGGAACAGGGAGGTGGAGATGAACCTGAGCAAGAAATTTGCGCTCATATGCCTGGCAGCGTCCGGGCTGGCCACGACTTCGCTTCTGGCGCAGGAGGCCTTTCCATCGCGCACAGTGCGCGTCATCAACCCGTTTCCGGCGGGCTCGGCGCTGGATTCGCTAGCGCGAATGGTGGCGGAGCATCTCAACAATCACTGGGGCAACAAGGGCGTCATCGTCGAGAATGTGCCCGGTGCGGGCGGCAATGTAGGCACGCAGCGCTTCTCACGCGCGGACCCTGATGGCTATACATTGCTCGCCTCACCGCCTGGGCCGCTTGTCATGAACAAGCTGCTTTACAAAGACACAAATTACGATGCGACGAAGTTTGTTCCACTGTCCTTGCTGGCCAGCGTAACGAACGTGCTGGTTGTGCGAAACGATGTGCCCGTGAAGACTTTCCAGGACTTCATCGCTTATGCAAAGGCCAATCCCGGCAAGCTGAATTACGCTTCCCAGGGACTGAGCTCGACCGGGTATCTGACGGCGCGCGGGCTGGAAGTGGCGTCAAATATCCAGATGGTGCATGTGCCCTATCGCGGCGCGGCGATGATCCTGACCGACCTCACGGCCGGGCATGTCGATTCTTTCTTTGATACCGCAACAACATCCGTGCCGCTTCACAACGGCGGCAAGGCCCGCATTCTTGCCGTTGCGGGAAGCGGACGCCTCGCAGCCCTTCCGGATCTGCCTGCAGTGTCGGAATTCTTCCCCGGATTCAGTTCTATCACCTGGTTCGCCTTTGCTGCACCTGAAGGCACGCCGCGTGCGCTCGCGGACAAGATCAGCGCTGATATAGCCAGGGTCATTGCATTGCCGCAGGTGAACCAGAGGCTTCGCGAACAGAATATGAATCCCGGCGGCCTCAACGTCGCAGATACGGGAAAATATTTCGAAGAAGAGCGCGCGCTCTGGTCGAAGCTGATCCGGGATATTGGCTATCAGGCGGAGTGAATTTACTCTGCAGCCTCTTCGAACTTCGAGGGCTTGGAGGGTTCGCGGAGGCCAAGGCGTTCCATGCGCGGCAATATCTCATCCCGGAATGCCGGGAATTCCGTGACGTAGTTCACGAGGCCAACGGCCATGCCGTCAAGGCCCGCGTCGCTCAGCTGTTTGAATTGTTGAGCCACGTCATCATAATCGCCGAGGACGGGGTAAGTGCCGACACCGCTGATCAGCCGCCGTTTGAAAGCCTGGACATCAGTGACCCTGTCGGCGCGATTTTCCAGTCTGATGCGCGCGGCATGTTCGGCCGCCTCCCAATCCCCGTGCTCGTCGACAATATAGTGATAAAACTCTTCGGCTTCCTTGCGTGTCTTGCGGAAGATCGTGTGGCCGCTGGCGTAGATGCCGACGGGATAGGGCGAGGATTTCGGGATCGCGCGGATTCCGGCTACGCGCTCCCCGAGCGTTTCAACATTCTGAATAGCGATGAAAAGGCAGTCTACATTATTGACCGCAAAATCGCGGCCCTTGTCGGAATTGCCCGCGCTGATCAGCAATGGATGCGTTCCGCCAGCAGGCTTGGGTTTCAGCAAGACATTTTTAAGTTTGAAGAACTCGCCGTCATGATCGAATGGCTTGTCCTCGCTCCAGATGCGTTTGACCACGTGCACC
>CAMDKB010000417.1 GCA_945901195.1 Rhizobium sp. Q54 | reverse complement strand
CCTGCTCGAGGCAGATCACCCGCCCGCGCTCGCCCTCGCTTTCGCCGCAACCGGGCATATCAATGCGCAGCGTCGCATAGCCGAGGCCGCGCAGCATTTCCGCGCCTAGCCTAGCGCTCCCGCCGTTCTTGTGGCCGCCAAAACCATGCAGAACCATGAACGCGGCGAAACGCTTCCCTTCTGTTGCATTGGAAGGCAAATCGAGTTGGCCCGCGAGTTTCAGGCCATTGTAGGTCAGCGTCACCCGTTCTTGCATAATATTCGTCCTTCGCGGCGCTTGCTCAATTGGCCTTGGTCCCCTCAGTCACAATCGCCTTCAGTCGCGCCAGAACAGGTTCGGGGCTGGCGTAGATATCGGCCAGCAGCTTTTGCATCTCCTCGCCCGGCGTTGAATCCGGGCGTTCGCCAACGGTCTTGATGAGTTCCTCCACTGCGCCAGGGTCAGCGAGCGCAGCCATGAACGCTTTGCGCAATTCGGCAATGCGCGCAGGCGTAGTTCCCGGTGCTGCAAAGAAGGGCCGCGTCATCATCAGCGGCGCAAACAGCACCCGCAGCACCTGCTTGTCCTCTTCGGTCTTGGCCAAATCGATGGCGAGCGGAACGTGCTGGGCTTCTGGATGTTTGGCGAGGCCAAGTTGCACGATGAAATTGAGCTTCTTGTCGCGCAGCCAGTCAGGCTTTGAAGACTTGAGACTCGCCCAGCCCCAGCCGCAGCGGCCATCGGTTTCCCCGCGCTCAACGGCCATGATGGTTTCCTGTGTCCCCATATAACCGGTGATGACGCGGAATTTCGAGCCGAGCACGGCGTTGAGCACGACCGGATAGATATCCGTCGAGGACGCCGCGCCTGTGCCGGCCACAGTTGCTTCGCGTTGCTTTGCGTCTTCAAACGTTTTCACCGGCGAGGCGTGCCACGTGGTGCAGAAACTGACGTCCTTCTCGATTGCGCCGATGGCCGCAAAATCGGTCATCTTGTAATTCATCTTGCGGGTGGAAAGGATGGGATCGAGCAACGGCCCCACGGCAAATGCACCCAGCACCGTGCCATCTTTCGGCGCTACACCGTTGAGATATTCCAGAAGCCGCACGCCGCCTGCGCCCGGCATGTTCTGGGCGATGGCTGTGGGGTGGCCTGGCAGATACTTGCCGATATACCGCGCCACCAGCCGCCCGCCCACATCAATGCCGCCACCCGCCGTTCCCCCGACATAGATCGACACTGTCTTGCCCTTGAACGCGCCCTCGGCCGGGGCAGGCGGCTCTGCTGCCAGCGCCGGGGTCAGCGCGCTTGAAAGGACAAAGATTCTGAGGAGGACAAAGCTGTTCCACGGCATTTTAATTCCATTCGTATCTGCATCCGGGAGGCGGACGTCAGGGTATAGAAGGCTGGGTATAGACATTGCTGGGCAGGCTGTCATATGGCAGACTTGCCTGCAAGCGTCAGAGTGGAGCGAGCTTGCCATGTCCCACACGCGAAGGACTTTCCTGACCGGATCCGCATTATGCGCTGCTGCCGGGATAAGCTCAAGATCGCCCGTGCTTGCGCAAATTTCCACCGCCACCAGCGCCGGAGTCAGTCGCATGACAGCCTATGCCTTTTCTTTCCCGGGTCTGAACGGCGGCATGATCAATCTCGCCGATTATGCAGGCAAGCCCGTTCTGGTGGTCAATACGGCAAGCTTTTGTGGATATACCAACCAGTTCGGTGCGCTCGCAAAACTGGCGGAGAAATATCGTGCGCGCGGCCTCGTCGTCATCGGCGTACCTTCCAACGATTTTGGCGCACAGGAGCCCGGTGGCCCCAAAGAGATTGCGGCGACAGCTGGCGAATATGCGGTCAAATTTCCGCTCACGGAAAAAACTGTGGTGAAAGGGGCTAACGCCCATCGTTTCTACAAATGGGCGGTGTCAGAGCGACCGGGCCAAACGCCATCCTGGAATTTTCACAAATATCTCATCGGCCGCGACGGTCATATTGCAGCTGTCTTTTCAACACAGACGACGCCTGATGACACAAAAGTGATTGCCGCCATCGAGCGGGAACTTGCGGAATAATGTGATTGGAATTATTTCGGCAGAAATAAATCTCCGCCTCATTCACAGAGGCCACGGCGCTCATCAAATAATTTGAAGATAAACGGCTATTACCCCCGAACGGGGGTGTCCGTCAGATCATTGCTATTCATTGTTTGTTTGATATCCGGATTCGACAAAGTGAAATTGAATGGAAGTTTGATGTTGAAGTTGCTTTTATTGGCTGCAGCCTGGATTGATTTGGATGGCAATATTCTCCAGTGCAATGATCGGGCGCGCGGCGAGGCTGCTGCCGACGCGCTGGTACGCTTTTGCCATTCGCCATGCGAACGTGTCGTCTTTGAAGATCAGGCCGATTGGCTTAGGCTCAGGGCTGTTAAGACGGCGTTTGTCCACGATGGCGCCAACAGGGCGCCCGATTTTATTATCGTCGACCATGGGCTTGGGAACGAACGTTACATAGTGCACGTGTTGACGGCTCGTTTCCCGGGCGATGCGGACGAGGAACTGCCGTTTGAAGCGCCAGCCGTTTTGATCTGCTGGAAACGGCTCTTCATGCCCTGCACCGTCGAATATGCGTCGCTGGTGCGTGAGTTTGGTCTGAGTGCAGCAGAGGCAGACGTTTTTGCGCAATTGGGACAAGGGTTGGATATTAATGGCATCGCCAGATCGCGCGCCGTGTCCACGTTCACCGTGCGCAATCAGGTGAGAAATATTGCTGAAAAATTGGGCGTCTCCCGTCAGGCAGAAATGGCCGTACTTAATGCGGAACTGAGCTATTTTTGCCATCCCGGTGAGGCTGCAGCCAAAGGCGTTCCCGCGCTTGCGAATGCATAACGAGCTACACGATCAATTAGAATTTTACAGGCGCTCGCATCTTGGCTACGTGTTGATCGTGGCGTGCGCGGAATGGATTTCCATTTGTGCGAAACGATGCCATCTTCTCCCGCGAAGCTGTGCGCGGATATCGGGTGAGCGCCTGAACAGGGGTTGCAGAAATGGCGACACGTCGGGATTTTCTGCGCAGCGTTGCGGCTGCCGGGGGCTATCGCGCCACCTACCTGACCATGCAGGCGATGGGTTTGATGGCGGCAGAAGCGGTGGCCGCACCTGCCGCGCTGCAAACGGCGGCTCCCCATGGTGGGCGCGTCGTCATTCTGGGCGCAGGCATGGCGGGTCTCGCTGCGGCGCATGAATTGCGCAAGGCCGGTTATGCCTGCACCGTGCTGGAAGCACGCGAGCGTGTGGGCGGTCGCAATTGGACGATTCGGCAAGGCGCTCATGTCGACATGAACGACGGATCGCGGCAGGTCTGCGAATTCTCACCGGGCCAATACTGGAATCCCGGCCCCGCCCGCATACCCAGCCATCATCAGGCCATGCTGGGCTATTGCCGCGAACTCGGCGTGCCCCTTGAAGTCGTGGTCAACACCAGTCGCGGTGCGCGCCTTCTCAATCCCGCGGCCAATGGCGGCAAGCCCATTGAAATGCGTCAGGCCGCAAATGACACGCGCGGAAAAGTGTCGGAATTGCTCACAAAGGCGATAGACGGCGGCGCGCTCGATCAGGAACTCACCCCGCATGACAAGGAGCGGATGATCGACTTCCTGAAACGATACGGTGATCTCAAGCCTGACCGAATCTATCGCGGCTCTGAGCGCGCGGGGCTGAAAACATTGCCCGGTGCAGGTCAGCAGGTTTCGGTCGCCCGCGAGCCCGTGCCGCTAGGGACATTGCTCGATATCGACCTGTGGTCGGCGCTGTTGTTTGAGGACGTGTTCAACTTTCAAGCCACCATGTTCCAGCCTGTGGGGGGGATGGACCAGATAGCTCTGGCGTTCGCGCGCAAGCTAAAGCCCCTCATCCGGCTCAACGCCCCTGTCACTTCAATCAAGCGCAAAAACGAAGGGGTCGTCGTATCCTATCGCGACGGGCAAACTGGTAATACCATCTCCCTTGATGCGTGACTCGTTCTGGCTATCCAAATCAGTCGGTGTCTGATTCATTCGTGGCGAACGAGGAGGTTCGTCATGTCTTTGCCTATTCCCCTGCGCGCGGATTTCGACGCGAAAACGCTTCGGAGTTTGGC
>CAMDKB010000416.1 GCA_945901195.1 Rhizobium sp. Q54 | reverse complement strand
GCCGACCTCGCTGCGCATGGCGGCGACATACCAATGATCCTGTAAAAACATAAGGGCCTCCCTGGGGCCTCTTTTTTTACATAATCTGCGCTCGGGCGCCATCTGGCAACTTGAAAGCGGTTCAAACAAGACAGCACGGGCTGCCCCGCTGCTACCCCGGCAAATAACAAGAGGGGCCACCTTGCGATGACCCCTCCACTGTCATTCTAACCGTGCAGCCTTTCAGGGCTCAACAGCGCCGCTCACGCGTAGCTGGCTCCCTCACAGGTTGGAGGGGAGAACTTCCCTGATTTTGTTGGCCACGGCATCTGACAATGAGACACTGGTCACCTCCTTTCTGCTGGTTAACGACACGATCAATGTAGTATGATTCGGTGAATATACCAGTACCAACTTCGTCATTTTTGAGTCACACAAATCAGCCACTTGGGCAGGTTCGCGCCGGTGGCGTGACGGCCATTTCCTTTCCCGGCGATCCGGTTTAGCCTAGCTCTCAAAATCTGGGAGCACTTGCTAGGGAGCACCGTGATGAGCGAACAAAAATACAACCGTGGGGAACAGGATCTCGGCAATATCGTCGAGATCGGCCACGTCAACAACCGCATTCCCGATCAACGCTTGTCGACATTGTTTTACGTTTCCGGCCTTGGCCTGACCCGTGATCCCATCCTCATGACCTCGACCGACAACATGTGGGTGAATGTTGGCAAGAGCCAGTTTCATCTGCCAACCGGTGACGCCGTCGTGGCGCCCGGCACCCGCACCGGTCTGATCGTGCCGGGACGCGAGGCGCTGCTTGCCCGTCTTGCGCGTGTAAAGAAAGACCTTGCAGACACCAAGTTCTCGTTCACCGAGACCAATGATGGCGTCGATGCAACCTGCCCTTGGGGCAACCGTTTCACGGTCCATGAGCCCGACGAAAAGCGCTTCGGCCCAATGCAATTGGGCATGCCTTATGTGAGTTTTGATTCCCCGCGCGGGAGCTCTAAGGGAATTGCAAGGTTCTATCGCGAGATGATCGGCGCGCACGCGTCTGCTGGAGCGGACGATGGCGGCGCTTTTGCACGCGTTGAAGCTGGTAACGGGCAGGCGTTGATATTCCGCGAGGGTGACAAGCAGAATATCGTCAATCCCACACATCACGTCATGATCTTCGTCTGCGATTTTTCAGGTCCGCACCGCCGCCTCAACGAGCGTGGCCTGATTTCGGAAGAAAGCAATCACGCGCAATATCGCTTCGAGAACATCATCGATCTGGATACCGGCAAATCGCTCTACGTGATCGATCACGAAACACGCTCGATGCGCAACACCATGTATGGCCGCAAGCTCGTCAACAGGAATGCGCTGCAGACGGCACGTGATTATCGCGCCGACCATGACTTCGTGGAGCCGGGGTTGGCGTGAGAGGGATAGAGTAAGTTATCGACTTTGTTATTTCTACCTTTCAAGGATTGGTTGTTAGGCAAGATAGTGCCGCATGCCCTCCTTCCCCTCCAGGGGAAGGTGTCACGCGCAGCGTGACGGATGGTGTTGGCGCAGAGCTTTGTTATATGTTGCAGGCGCTTTTTTAAAAATCAGCATCTTACACCCTCGCCATGTGCGGAAGCATCTCCCGCCACGTCTTGCCGGGCGGCACAACTACAGCATCCGTATCCAGATGGCCGAAATCGTTTTGCGAGGGATCGGTCAGCACATGCGCAGGCTCTGCGCCATCGCGGAATGATTTGACGGCGTTGAGAATATAGCGGCGCACGGCGACAAGGCCCGCATCGCTCTGGCCAAGATGTTCGCGCGAGCGGTCGACGATAGGCCCCTGCGATTCAGAAGCCAGTGCATCCTGGTTGAGGAAGTTTTCGACCCCCGTGAAATTTCCATCCTTTTGGCGTTTGCGATCGATTAGATAATCGTTGTCGAGCCGCGCATGGCGGCGGAAGTCCGGGCCGATATGCTTGTCGCGCCCGCCATAGCGGAACTGTTCCGGCACGGCCTTTTCCAGATCATAGCCAAAATCGAAGCGCCAGCACTGCCTGTCGTTGATAGGCACATAAAAATGAGCTTCCTTGCGCAGCGCCAGTATCCACACCGCCAGCGGCATCTCAAAGCTCGATATGCGCACATAGCTGCCGCCATCCTGCGTCTTGCGCGTGGCGATCAGGCGCATGCCAAAGCTGGTTTCCTCCCGGTCGTAAACCGGCGCGGGATCATTGAAATAAAGCACTGATTGCGTGTCGCGCGTCGCCCTGACGACATCAAGGTCGAAAACGGAATGCAATTGCGTCAGATGCGCTGAATCGCATTCCCCTTCGATCCCCTGCATGAAATTGCAATCGAGCAGGGACTTGGTGACGTATGTCTGGTCGTCCGGCAAGTTGCGCCAGAGATAAGCGGGAAATGCCGGCTTCTTTTCAGCCGGTCCCATGTAGGCGAACACCATGCCGCCTGCTTCAACCGTGGGATAGGCGATCAGCCGCACCTTGTCCTTGATCGTACTGCCTGGCGGCTCGGCTGGCGTATCAACCACGCGTCCGTCCAGATCGAACTTCCATCCATGATAGACACAGCGCAAGCCGCACTCTTCATTCCGGGCGAAGAACAACGACGTGCTGCGATGCAGGCAAAATTCTTCAACCAAACCCACCCGGCCGTCGCTGGCCCGGAATGCCACCAGATCTTCGCCGAGGAGCTTGACGCGCACGGGCGCGCCGTCTTTTTCAGGCACTTCCGAACTCAGCAGCGCCGGTATCCAGTAGCGCCGGATGAGGTCTCCATAGGGCGCGCCCTTGTTTGTCTGGGTCAATAACTGGTTGTCAGCTTGTGAGAGCATGTGCGTTTCCTTGTCGAACCGGCCTCTTGCGGGCCTGATGACGTCACGTTCGATTGTTGTGCGGACAACCGGCCGCGTCAATAGATGGGCTTCCGCCCAAGACTAAAATCCCCTGATACACGCGGGGCTCCTGATTCTTGCAGCGCTTCAAGAAGCGCGATACCATTCCCGGCATGAATGAGCGGACACTGCGCCGCGCCCGGAGGAGACATTAGATGACCCGTGAATCAGCAAATGCGCCTTTTCTTCGCAATGCGTGGTATGTCGGCGCATGGCCGGAGGAGCTGGCATCAGGTCTGTTCGGGCGCACCATCATGAATGAGCCCATCGCCTTTTTCCGGGATGCCGGCGGGCAGGTGAATGCAGTGGAAGACCGCTGTTGCCATCGCGGTGCGGCCCTCACCGATGGCAAGGTCATCGAAACCGGCCTGCAATGCGGTTATCACGGGCTTGTCTTCAATGGAAAAGGCAAGTGCGTCGAAATTCCCGGCCAGGATGCTATCCCGCCGATGGCGCAGATCAAGTATTATCCAGTCGTCGAAAGGCAGGGCTTTATCTGGATCTGGATGGGCGATCCGGCGCGCGCCGACGAAAGCCAGATCATCGACTGGAAATTCCATGACGACCAGAAAGTCTATCCTCATCGCAAGGCTGTTCTGCCGATCAAGGCGAATTACCTCATGATGATCGACAATCTCATGGACTTGACCCATCTGGGATACGTCCATTCCAAAACCATCGGCGGCAATCCGCTATCCCATGTCAGTGCGAAGATGGACGTCACGCGGACAGAACACGGCTGCAAGCTGGTGCGCTGGATGCTCGACGCTCTGCCGCCACCAACCTATCTCAAGGGCGTCCCGTTCGCGGGCAAGGTCGATCGCTGGCAGGAATTCGAATACGTGCTGCCGGGCAGCGTTCTGCAATGGTCAGGCGCGCTGGACGTTGGCAAGGGTGCGCAGCAGAACCGCGACCAGCATGGCGTCCATCTCCGGCTCTATCATGCCATCACACCGGAAACGGAAAACTCATCGCATTACCTGTTCTCGGTGGGCGCCAGTTTCGGCCAGGACGACCCCGCCGTGATCGAAACGATTTTCAACGACACGTATCCGACCTTTATCGAAGACGTCGAAATCATGAACAATCAGCAGGCGCGTATCGATCTTGATCCCGGCAAGCCTTTGATCAACATCAAGGCGGACAACGCCCTGCATCACGCCCGCCGGGCATTCAATGCTGCCTATGAGGCCGAACAGCAGGCTATGCGCCAGGCGGCGGAATGAGACAGGTTGGCGGCCA
>CAMDKB010000415.1 GCA_945901195.1 Rhizobium sp. Q54 | reverse complement strand
TATCGCGAACGCAATCTCGTCGAGCGCTTCTTCTGCATTATCAAGCATTTTCGGAGGATCGCGACACGCTACGAGAAGACCGCGCGAAACTTCCTTGCAGGGCTGCATTTGGTTTGCGCCATCGTTTGGCTTAAATGACGACAGGCCCTAGTTAAATTCGCGAAGAGTTTTTAGAAGTGCCTTTAAGTTCCTGCCTTGATAAGGCGCATTTACGGGTTATCCTTGGTGTCAATTGTTGCGGTGTATTGCTGCTACGAATGGCTCTTGGGGAAAGCGCAGAAGCGATCCCGATGACGGGCGGAGAATTTGGGATGTTCAGCCCTATCAACACTTACGCCATCCTGACTGTCGCGCGAGGTTGCGGATTTGCCGGGCTAGCGACCTTTTGCGCGATGTTCGGCCTTGTGTTCGATCCGCCGCTTGCGCTCAAATTCGGCGGCTATAGCGCCATGTTGACCTGCGCGGTTTTGCTGCTCATGGCTTTTCGCAGCCCTGATGTGAGTTACAAGAAAACTGAAACCTGGCTGACTTTGCCGCATGACCTTCGCCCGCCAGCGCCTGTTGCGCAAATTATTGTGGGGCGGGCGCGGCAGCGTGCGTTGTTTATTTTTGCACGGGTAACGGCGGCTTTTGCGGCCGGCTGCTTCCTGGCGGCTTTTCTGCTGGGGGCGTGGACCTCTTTGTTGGGCTTATGGTTAACCATTGTTTAATTTTTTGCTTTGTGAGCGGGGGCAATGTGCAATAATGCGGGAGGAGGAGGCCGCCTCGTAGACGGAGTTCAATATGTCACCTGCATCAGGCGGGAGACGGGCGGTTCATACCCTTCTTTCCCATACAGTTTTTGCTGCCAAAGGTTTCAACCGGCCCTGTCTGGCCGTGTTGTTGCTGGGAGCTGGCTTATCCGCTTTGACACTGCCGGCTCAGGCCAGGAGTGGTGGAGGCGGTGGCGGTGGCCATGCGGCGCCGGCAGCTGCACGTCCGGCTTTTGCCCAACTATTGCGCGTTTCAGCCCCCGCAGCGACGCCCGTGGTTCACGGGCCTGTCCGCGCGGCTGGTCAGGCCCAAGGCTTTCATCAAGGCGCGCACCAGAGCACGCACCAGAGCGCTCATGGGCCACGGTTTCACAACGTACACAACGGCCATCAAATCCAGCGTCCCGCGTTCGGTGGCGGGACATTCCGGCCGCAAGCCACGTGGCCACAGCAGCATTTCCACCGCCGTAACGGATTCGGCGGCGTTTATGCGCCGTCGATTATTTATGCGCCGCAGGCCGCCGAAGGATATGAGCCGCCGCTGCATGCGACCCATGCCGAGCCGCCGCTGGCGCCGCCCAATTATGGGCGTGGTTATGGCCACATTTATCATCAGCCCTGTGCAGCGCCGTTGATCATCAATATTGGCACAGGCGCGCAAGCGGGTCCGCAGAATGCCGTTCGGGTCATTCATGCCCAGAATAGCCCATGCGGCACGGCGGAAGTGGTGACTTATGTGGGACCCCGCGTCGTGGAAGCAGGTCCCGCCGCCGCTGTGGCAGCGCCAAACCGGGAGCACCGCCGTGGCAAGCAGGCCGCCAAGGGATTCAAGGTCGTTCGCGCACGTTATTGAGCGCTGACCGCTTTTGTTTTCGCTTTCTGGATCAAGCGTTTTTGGGCCGCCCGGATGTCCACATCCGGGCGGCCTTTTTATTTCAGGAGAGGCGCAGACGGGCAATCGTCAGCGCGACGGCGCAGGCATTCGACACGTTGAGGCTCTTGATAGCTCCGGGCATATCGAGGCGCGCCAGTTCGTCGCAATTTTCGCGTGACAGCCGGCGCAGCCCCTTGCCCTCGGCCCCCAGAACCAGCGCAAGCGGACGCGACAGCACGGTGTTTTCAAGCGACGCCGGTCCTTCCGAATCAAGCCCGACGCGCAGGTAGTTCATGCGGCCAAGTTCCTCGAGCGCGCGGGCCAGATTGACCACGCTGGCAATCGGCACATGTTCCAGCCCACCCGAAGCACTTTTGGCCAGAACGCCAGCCATGGCCGGCGAATGACGCTCGGTGGTCACGATGGCGTCGACGCCAAAAGCCGCCGCCGTGCGAAGGATGGCGCCCACATTGTGCGGATCAGTTACCTGATCGAGCACAAGCACCAGCCCCTTTTCCGGCAGGTCTGAAAGATCGATCGGCTCCAGCGGGCGCGCTTCGGCCAATACGCCCTGATGCACAGAATCGGGCGGCAGGCGGCGGGTCAGATCGTCCGCCTCGACAATCTCCGGCACAATTTCGCGCGCCGCAATTTCCGGCGCGAGCCGCTCGGCAGCCGCCGCTGTGGCAAAAAGCTTCACGATGACACGACGTTTTGAGCGCAGGGCCTCACGTACCGAATGGTAGCCCCAGATCTGCGGGCGGTCAGGATCTGCAGATTGTCCCCCAGCACTGCCGCCGCGGCGGCCGCCATCGGGTCTGCCGGGGAAGCGCCGGCCGTCATCCCGGCGGCCGCCCTCGCGCCATGGGGAAGGCGTATCGGCATCTTTGCCTTGGGGTGAACGGCTATTCTTGTCCCGAAACGGCTTTTTGGTCACTTCATACTCCGCAGAAGCGGCGCGAGGACCGCAGGTTTCTAGTTTTTCGAGCGTGAATTCTTATTGACAGGGCCGCGCGGCTTTTCCATAAGCAGCGGCGGAAGAGCCCCGTCACGCAGGCGGGGTTTTTTCATCGCCGAAGTTATCAGACGTTTTCGTTTACGGCTCGATGGCTTCTGGTTAGCGCATATCCCCGGGAGATGCACGTCTCCTCAGGGCCGTGCACATCCGGGCGATCAATACCCCGGGGGAGTGTCCCGAGTGGCAAAGGGGGCGGACTGTAAATCCGCTGGCTATGCCTTCGTAGGTTCGAGTCCTACCTCCCCCACCACCCACTTTCTGAATTTGCCTGCTTTTCACGAAGGAATCGAACCGCCCGACCTTTCCGGCGGTTAGGTCTGGGTCTTTCGCGTGTTCGGTCTCCCGGCAGAGATTTTGGCTTGGAAACGAGGCAGATTCGCCGCCTGTCTCTGCGGCCAATTTTTGAGTTTCCGCATTTTGGGGGCCGAGGGCGTTCAGAGACCGGTTCGCAAATGACTGGAGACAGGTTCGCATGCGCGGCGCTCGCGCCTGCACTCACGCCGAGTGTAAATTTTGCAGAAATCCTGTGGCGCGGTGGCGATCAATGGATTCTGGCGCAAAAGATGTGATGATTGAGTCTTGCAGCGATCTGCGCCGTCGTATTCAATTGCCGAAACGGGAATGTCGAACGCTTCATCGCGCCTTGATCGCGAACCCTGACTGGTTGGACTATACCGATGGCCTGGTCACTCCGAGGGCAAGCCACTGGTCGTCAAAAAATGGCGGAAGATCGAACATTCGGCTGACGCCACAGCCGCGCGGTAGCGCCCCCGAGATGGCTGCTTTGATGAGCAGGGGATCGAGGAAGGCCAGTGACAACGTCATGCGTACGGCGCGTTGTGACTTTAGTTCGCGGGCTGCGATGGCGGCGAAATCGGTTCTGTCAGCAATGATATCAGCGAGCCAGCTTCGCGCTGTTGCGATTCCGCGTAGCAAGCGCATTCGCTCATCATTGGCCATCGGGCGAAGTATTTGTGTTGAATCTGATGGCTGAAGGAGTTCTCTGTGGCGCTTCGTCGACCGCTTGGACCAGGGGATTGTAATTGCCTCTGGAGTGTTGTCCGCGTCATCGGTATTGACTGCCATCGTGATGGCGATATGACCGTCATGAAGAACGACTCGTTCTATTTGTGCAAACTCTCTTCCATTAAGTGCCGATTTTATCGCCTCTTCCAAATCTTTTGCGGGCACGCGATGGACAGCATCCGGGTCACGCAGACGCGACTGCATCGCGGACGTGGAGATGTAGTAGTGATACCGGACGCCCTTCTTCACCGCGTAAGACGGTGACATTCGCTCGCTCGAGGCATTGAATAATTTTCCAGCAAGCGGCGATTGGGAGTCCGCACGGTCGGGCAGGGCATAGCGCCTTTGCGCGGCGAATTTTGTATGCACTTGATCAAAAATCACAGAATCGATGATTGCCGCATGCTCGCCTGGCCAGTGTTTGTCCTTGTGCCTGATTTCGCCAAGGTAAAGGCGATTGCGC
>CAMDKB010000414.1 GCA_945901195.1 Rhizobium sp. Q54 | reverse complement strand
CGCGCCAACGGTCTTCTCCACATAGACGAATTTCGACTTGAACTTTTGCAGAAAGCCCATGAAAGGCTCCAGAGCAAACGCAGCAAGCAGGAACGGTATGCCAAGTCCTGCCGAATAGACCGCCAGTAGCGATGCACCCCGCGCCACCGTATCTTCAGACCCGGCCAGCGCCAGAATGGCAGCGAGGATCGGCCCGATACACGGTGTCCAGCCAAAAGCAAAGGCGAGGCCCATCACATAAGCGCCCCAGAGACCTACAGGCTTTTCAACATTCAGCCGTGCCTCGCGATACAGAAATGCAAACCGCCAGATGCCGAGAAAGTGAAGGCCCATCGCTATGATCACGATACCTGCGCCCATTGATAACAGGGAAATATATTGGCGGATAAACTGGCCGAATACGGAAGCAGTCGCGCCCAGCGCAACAAATACGGTCGAAAATCCGGCAACGAACAATATGGCGGAAATTGCAACATCCCGCCGAGCCGCGCGCGCGCCGCCCTCAGCCAGTTCTTCGATTGTCGTCCCTGCGATGAACGTGAGATACGGCGGAACCAGCGGCAGCACGCAAGGGCTGAGAAACGACAGCAAGCCGGCCAGCGCCGCTGCTGTATATGAGATATCGGAAGCCATGCTGCTTCATACCCTTCCCCGGCTGGTAGCGCAAAATCACGACTTTGCCGCGCCAACGACGATTGCGTGAGCAAACCGTGATAAGGGCGGACCAGGCGCATTCCAGCCCCGGATGACAAGCTTTCCCCTTAAAGCCTATACAGAGTATTCGCCATCTGCGGAATGCGGATACACCTCAAGCAGACCCGTCCCGGATTACACGATGCTCGAACTTTACCACCACGGCTCGTCAGTCTGTGCGGCCAAGGTCCGTTTCGCTCTCAACGAAAAAGGACTGCCCTGGACCGGACATTACATAGACATCCTCAAGGGCGAGCAATTCGCCCCTGCCTATATGAAGCTCAACGAAAAGGCGGTTGTCCCGACCCTCGTTCACGACGGTCGGGTCACCGTCGAAAGCACTGTGTGCTGTGAATATATCGAGGACGTCTTTCCCGATACGCCCCTGAAATCCTCTGATCCCTATGAGCGCGCAAAAATGCGCATCTGGACCAAGGCCGTGGATGAGCAATTGCACCCTGCCTGTGCCGAGATCACCTTTGCCTCCTCGCACCGTCTGACAATCGCCCGCCTGTCCAGGGAAAAGCTCGAAGAATTTCTGGCCAGCACACCGCCGCTGTCTGTGACCGCCAATTGGCACGACCGCAAGAAAGTGATTGTAACACAAGGCCTGAAGGCGCCCGGCGTCGACCGCTCATTCAAGCTCTACGATTCCTATCTGCAAAAGATGGAAACAGCCCTGCAAGATCATCAATGGCTCGCAGGCAAAAGCTTCTCGCTCGCCGATATCGGTGTTGCGCCCTATGTGAACAGGCTGGACATGCTGAGCATGGCGCAGATGTGGACCAAGTCGCGCCCGCGCGTGACAGACTGGTTCGAGCGCATCAAAGCTCGCCCGACCTTCAAACCCACCTTTCTTGATGCCTGCCCGCCAGACTTGACCCATGATCTGAAGACCTTTGGCGCGGAAAGCTGGCCCGAAGTAGAGAAGATTCTGGCGGTCTGAAATAGCGCCCACAGCCTGAAAACATACAAGCGAGCAAGGACGAATCGCATGAAAATCAAATCAGCAATTTCATTGCTCGCCTTAGCATTGGGGACATTTGCCGCCCTGCCGTCCATGGCGCAGCCCGGTGGCCGCATTCGCATCATCTATGGCTACCCCCCGGGAGATTCCTCTGACTCTGTCATCCGTCTGATTGCCGAAAAATTTGCAAAGGAAATGAATCGCACTGTCATCAACGAAAACATGAGCGGCGCTTCTGGCCGCATCGGCCTGAAGGCCGTCATCAATGCGCCTGCCGATGGGTCGACATTGCTCTTTACGCCCATGGCGCCTGTAACTCTGTTCCCCGCGTCCATGCAGAATATTGACTACGATCCGTTCAAGGATCTCAAACCGGTTTCGCAACTCGTAACGTTCGACATCGGCATGGCCGCGGGTGCGCATGTGCCCGTGAAGACCGTTGCCGAATTGATTGCATGGGCAAAGTCCAATCCCGGCAAAGCCAGTTACGGCGTGCCAGGCGCAGGCGGCCTGCCGAATTTCTTCGCGATCATGATGTCCGACGCAGCCGGCATCAAGATGGAGCGAATTCCCTATCGCGGTTCAGCGCCTACCATTGCAGACATGGTGGCTGGGCACCTGCCGTTTGCCCTGAGCCCCACAGCGCAATTCACCGAAATGCACAATGCCGGAAAAATCCGCATTCTGGCCACGTCGGGCGTTGCACGCTCACCCTTCACCCCGGATGTGCCAACCTTCCGCGAAACAGGTTTCGATCTGGTGGGAGAAGGCTGGTATGCGATTTACGCCCCAGCTGCGACGCCCGACGCAACCGTCGAACTTTATTCAGCAGCCATGCGCAAAATCCTGCAAGAGGAAGAAACCCGCAAACGCATTCTCTCATTGACATTCGTGCCAACTGGCACAACGCCCCAGCGTCTGCGCGAAATCCAGACCGAGGACTTCAAACGTTGGGAGCCTGTGATCAAGGCATCCGGGTTTGTGCAGCAATAGGAGCCAGCCTATTGAATAATCTCATCACCGATATTTCCGGCCTGCGCGTCGGCAATGCGCAGGATGCCGGGCTCGCCTCAGGTGTGACGGCGTTGATTTTCGATGCTCCTGCGACCGCCTCCATCGCCATTCACGGTGGCGCGCCCGGTGTGCGCGATACGGCGCTGCTGGAGCCCGAGATGAGCGTTGAGAAGATCGATGCGCTCGTCTTGTCCGGCGGATCGGCGTTTGGGCTTGACGCCATGGGCGGCGTACAGGGCTGGCTGCGCGAACAGGGGCGCGGTTTTGTCGTCGGCCCAGCGCGCGTTCCCATCGTTCCCGGCGCGATAGTGTTCGACCTCAACAATGGTGGCGACAAGCGTTGGGGCCGGATGCCACCTTACTGGGACCTCGGCTATGAAGCTGCCCGATCCGCCGCCATCGGATTCCAGCTCGGTACGGCGGGCGCTGGATTTGGCGCAATAAGCGCCACTCTCAAAGGCGGGCTCGGCTCGGCAAGCGCGCAGACACAGAATGGATTTACCGTCGGTGCGCTGGTCGCAGTCAATGCCATCGGTAGCGCGACCATAGGTGATGGGCCACATTTCTGGGCCGCTCCTTACGAAAGGGACGCAGAATTTGGCGGATTGGGACTGCCGGCCCATTTTGATACGAACAGTCTCAAGCTTGCGGTGAAGGGCGCCGCTCAGCCAGCGAACGAAAACACCACCATCGCGATTGTCGCGACAGACGCCGCCATGACCAAAGCGCAGGCCAAACGCCTCGCGATCATGGCGCACGACGGAATGAGCCGCGCACTACGCCCCTCCCATGCGGCTTTCGATGGCGATATTGTCTTTGCTGCAGCAACTGGCGGCGCGACGATGACGCTTGGCTCTGCCGATCACGTCGAAATTGGAGCCTTGGCGGCCGATTGCCTCGCCCGCGCCATAGGCAGGGCAATCTATCTCGCCAAAGGCCTGCCATTTCCCGGCGCGCTCCCCGACTGGAAATCGAAGTTTCAACGCAACCTTGGCTGAGTTATCGATATTGAATCATGATTGGGCGAAAATATTTTTCTGCCGCAATCATTCGTTAACATTAAAGTTACGTGTAACCGCTATGGATAACATTCCCTGAATATCCATCAAACTGGCCTCGATCTTGCGAGGAGCGTCCTATGCATACATACTTTAAAAGCCTCATCGCCTGCTTTTTCGCCATGGCTGCCATTGGCGTGGCACGTGCTGATCAGGATTTAAGCAAGTCAGGCATCCGCCACCCCGAGCAGGTCCGCGAACAGATCGAACATCTCTACCAGCTCGAACAGGCGTTTCTTGTTTGTGAACATGTGCGTGTAATACCATCTCCCTTGATGCGTGACTCGTTCTGGCTATCCAAATCAGTCGGTGTCTGATTCATTCGTGGCGAACGAGGAGGTTCGTCATGTCTTTGCCTATTCCCCTGCGCGCGGATTTCGACGCGAAAACGCTTCGGAGTTTGGC
>CAMDKB010000413.1 GCA_945901195.1 Rhizobium sp. Q54 | reverse complement strand
GCGCTGGACGCCAGGACGGGATCGCTCACGCCCGGAAAGGATGCTGATATCGTCATGCTGCGCACCAACATGACCAATGTGATGCCTCTCAACAATGCCTATAGCGCTGTTGTAACCGGCATGGACACGAGCAACGTCGACACTGTGCTGGTCGCAGGCAAGATCGTCAAACACAGGGGTCTGTTGACCGGCGTGAATATCGCCGCCATGCAGAAAAGGATCACAGCTTCACGCGACTATATTGTCGAGAAGGCGGGCTGGCCGAAATCCGTGATCGACACCAGCTTGCCCGGTCACTGACGCAGGCAGTTCTCACTCGATCAGCAAATCGAAAGCTTTCGCGCCTGGTGCGGGAAAGCTGAAGTGCCACCATTCCCGTGCATAGTTCTTGAAGCCGCTTGCTTCCATCAAGGTCCTGAGCTGCTGCCGATGACCGCGGGCTGCCGGTGAAATAGCGGCTGCTGTTGCAGATCTGGCATCAAAAAAATCAAACGGTGTACCAAAATCCAGAGTTGTCCCATCAATCCTGCGCATTGAAAGATCAACGGCGCTTCCTGTCGAGTGAGAGGAATAGCGCCCGATATATCCTTGCGAAAACAAAGCAGATTTGGCGATCCCGGGAAAATAATGAGCTTTGGTGCTTTGGTCATTGATATCTTTGGCCCATTCAACAAAGGCCGCCGTCGCGCGCGTCGGGCGATAGCAATCATGGACGACAAGTTGCAATCCCGTCTTTTGAGCAGCTTCCGCAACTTTCGCCAGCGCTTCGGCGACCGGACGCAGCAACCAGCATCGCTCTGCACCATATCCAGGCACAACCCGCCCGGTGAAATTATTGGTTGTGGCGTAGCGCACATCTTCAATGACGAGTGCTGACACTTCACTGATGTGAGCAAAGCCGGGCGGCAACTGGCTGGCCCAAACGTTACCCGTAAAAAACATGGCAAGCGTGAACAAGCACGCGCTGCAGGTCATCGTGGGGTGTTCATCGTGGAGCGGTCATCGTGGAGCGGTCAGGCCCCGTCCTTCAACTGACGCGTAATCCAGGGCAGAACCACCGTTTCAAAGATTTTCTGGTCGCTGAGTGTTCTCATGCGCCCCATGTGCCCACCCTCCGGGTTGATCCAGGCTTCTTTCGGGCTGCCAGAACGCATCATTACGTAAAGATCGGAAATGGGAATTTGTGAGTCCAGAGAACCGTTGACGAGAAACATCGGCGCTGAGGGTTTCTGCAGCCATTTGGCGTCGACCAGCGACATCTTGGGACCATAGGCAAGAAAGTCGTCGAGCGTCTTCACACCATAAACTGCCGAGCTAGCTTCAAAGAGGCCGAACAGATATTCCCGCGTGCCCAGAGCCTTTTTCTGCCATTCCGGCTGGAAATAACCGTGCACGGGTCCACCCTGCACCACCGCGCCGCGAATGCGATCCTTCTCAATATACGCGAGTCGCGCCGACCAATGGCCTCCCCAGCTGCCGCCGTAAACCGCAATGCGATTGCCATCTATATCATCGCGCTTTTGCAAGACATCGAGCGCCCCAGAGTAGACTTTTTCGGCGCCAGGCTCGATCAGGATTCGGGTCTGGCCGGTGCCCGGCATGTCCATCGCGAGAAAAGCGATGCCCTGCTTGAGATAACCTGCGTTTCGGATTGCGGAGTTTTCCTTGCGTCCATCGAGTCCGCCGATGGTCAACACAACGGGCGGCTTGGCGACGCCGGCGGGCTTGCGCAGATAGCCAACAATCTCCTTGCCATTATAGGTGTATTTGATGGTCTCAATGGGTGGAACAATGGAGCGCGAATACCCTGCAAACGCTTCGACAGCCTTGTCGTAGGCTTTGAAGGTACCAGGCGAATCCTCGAGCGGAAAGCGCGCAAACATGTAATATTCCATCGCATGTTCAAATGCGGTGGCCGCCGCTGCCTTGTCACTCGACTCGAGCGACTGTGCTTTGGCCAGATGCCGGTCGCCAATCATGCTCCAGGCAGCCGCCCATTCGTCCCTGTTCTGGCTTTTAAGGTTCGCAAGCGCCTCCCTGACCTCGCCAGCCTCCAGCCGCGAAACCGGATAGGCCTTGCGGTCTGCCCTCTCCTGGATCTCGGCCTTCAGTTCTTCAAGGGTTCGCGCGGGCGCTAGCTGAGCCATTGAGGCCGCGATGCTCATCGCCAGTCCGGCAAAAACCAGCCCGGATCGCAAGAAATCGAGCTTCGAATCCATATTTTCCTCCAAATCACCGGGAAGTTTGTCTGTTGAGAGGCAGAGTCCGACCTTTCAATCGCGCTGTCAACAGCCGCTCATTGCTGGAGCTGCCTGCGCGCACTATGGTCAAGTCTGACAAAGTTGAGATCAAAACGACTGCTACGGGAGGAAAAACATGCCAACAGGTGCATTGCTGAAGGGACGCGTTGCTGTCGTTTCGGGTGGTGGCGGCGAAATCGGCGGGGCCATTGCCCGACGTTTTGCCCTGGAGGGCGCGGCTGTTCTGGTTTGCGATGTTTCGCAGGAGAAGGCGGACGCCGTCGCCAACGAGATTATCGCCAGCGGCAGTCAGGCAGCAGGACTGGCCGTCGACGTCGGCGAACCCAGCCAGTGTGAACGGGCCGCAAAAGTCGCGGTAGAAAAGTTCGGAAAAATCACAACGCTGGTCAATGCTGCCGCAGCTGTGACGCCCGATGGCAACGTGGAAAAGCTAGATCTGGATGCGTGGAAGCGCGCCCTCGACATCAATTTCACCGGCATATTTTTGATGTGCAAATATGTGATGGGCCATATCCGCGAAGCTGGCGGCGGCGCGGTTGTAAACATCGCCAGCAGCCACGGCCATTTTGCGCTGCCTGGCCGTATGGCTTATTGTTCGACAAAGGCTGCCGTCATGCATTTTACCCGTGTGCTGGCTGTCGATTATGGCGCACACAATATTCGCGCCAATACGATTTCACCGGGCCCCATCGATACCGAGCGCTCCTTGCGCCGCTACGGTACGCGGGAAAACTCCAACGCAATCCGTGGCAAGGGACAAGTGTTGGGTCGCACTGGCACTGTTGAGGAAGTAGCTTCCGCCGCTGCTTTTCTGGCATCTGATGAAGCCGCCTTCGTCACAGGTACAGATTTGCTCGTAGATGGGGGCCAGACCGCTTTCAAAGGCGATTCCCTAGCGACGACCCTGTAAGGTCAACGCTCCGGAGCGACAAATAATAAATCCAAGAGGGAAACCGCGCGCTATGACCGCAAGCCGCTATCGGATGTATAATGACAACAGCTTCAAGCTTGGCCTGTTCGGAGCCAATTGCTCCTCCGGCCGTGCCGCCAATGTGCTGCCCGAGCGCTGGATGGCCGATTGGGCCAGCTGTGCGACGATGGCCACCATGGCCGACGAAGCCGGCTTCGATTTCATTCTGCCTATTGGCCGCTGGAAAGGCTACGGCGGCGAAACCAACTTTCAGGGCACGACTTTCGAGACCCTGACATGGGCCACGGGCCTGTTGGCGCTCACCAAAAACATTACGGTCTTCGGCACCGTTCACGCGCCGTTATTCAATCCGATGGTCGCCGCCAAGCAGATTGTGACAGCCGACCATGTCGGAAATGGCCGTTTTGCGCTCAATATCGTGGTGGGATGGAACGACCCGGAATTCAAAATGTCGGGCATCCAGCAACGGGACCACACCGACCGCTACGATTATGCCGAGGAGTGGATTGCCGCGATGAAACAGATGTGGACGCAGGAGGGGTCTTCCGATTTCAAGTCTGATTATCTTCACCTGCAGGGCCTGGTCTGCGAGCCCAAACCATTTGGGCAAACCGCACCCCTGATCATCAATGCCGGACAGTCGGACGCCGGCAGGGCGTTTGCCATGCGATGCTGCAATGGCTTTTTCACGAATTTTCGAGAAGCAAGCGTGGAGCGCGCCGCTGCATTTGTCAAAACGTTCAAGGCAGAGGCGCACGCCAGCGGTCGCGCGATCGATGTTTACACCCAAGGTCATGTGGTCTGCCGGCCCACCCGCGCGGAGGCGGAAGAATATTTTCGCTACATGACAACTGAAGGCGCCGACTGGGGCGCACTTGAAGAGGCCTTGCGGCTGAAAGACATCACCCGAGAGAATACGCCGGACTTCGAAGAACGACTGAAAGCCTTG
>CAMDKB010000412.1 GCA_945901195.1 Rhizobium sp. Q54 | reverse complement strand
TATAAATTCTAAATGAGCGTATTATATTTATACAATCGTTCGAGGCGTTCCATGAAACCGATCATTGGCTATATCCGGGTGAGCACAAACCAGCAGGGCAAGTCCGGCCTTGGCATTGAGGCACAGCGGGAAGCGCTAGCCCGGTTTGCCGCTTCGGAAGGTTTCCAGATCGTCGCGGAATTCGTCGAAATCGAAACCGGCAAGGGCGCGGACGCGCTCGACCGGCGGCCCGAACTTGCCGCTGCGTTGGCCAAGGCGCGCGGCCTGCGCTGCCCGGTGGCGGTCGCAAAGCTCGACCGCCTTTCACGCGACGTACATTTCATTTCCGGCCTGATGGCGCACCGGGTGGCTTTCGTGGTTGCGGAACTGGGCCCGGATGTCGACCCCTTCGTCCTTCACCTTTATGCGGCCTTGGCGGAAAAAGAGCGGGCCCTGATTGCAGGCCGCACAAAGGCCGCCCTTCAGGCCGCCAAGGCGCGCGGCGTGAAACTGGGAAACCCGAAGATTGCCGAAGCGCGGCCCATGGCCGTTCAGGCCATCAAGGGCGAGGCGGACCGGGCCGCTGGAAACGTTCTGCCAATCATCGCAGAAATCCAGAGGACCGGCGCAAAGACCCTACGGCAGATCGCCGATGCGCTGAATGCGCGCGGGGTATCAACACCGCGCGGCGGGCATTGGTATGCAATGAGTGTCAGGAATGTGCTGGCGCGGGCATAGCAACAACGGCGCGTGCCAGCTAAGCGTACTTTGCTTTGATTGCGCTTTCGATTTCGGGGGTAAGAGCGTTTTTTCGGTGAATGTTCGCTTCGAGACTTTCCAGCCGTTCAAAATCCGGGAAATTGTCGATCGTGATCAGGACAGATATTGCCATGGACGTGCCTAAATCCGCGAAAGAACGAAATCGAAGATAGTTTTGAACACGACTAGGTGTTCAGTCCCGGCATTTGATGGATTGGATTAATCCTGAACCTTTCGGGTTCGGATGTCCATTGTTTGCAGATAAATTCGTAACGCGATGGGAAGGATTGCGCATTGGCGTGATGGGCGGTCAATCCCGTGAAGGCGAGGGTTGTGAGCAGCGCGTTCAGAGTTTGGCGCATGGTAATCTCCCGGTCACGAATGCCGCCGGAGCGGCGTTGGCATGGTGTGAGCGCGACCCTAGGTGATTTTGGCCATAGTAGATATTCCCCATTTATCTGACTCATGATAGGGAGTTTCCTATGTTGAGAAAAATCGACTGGGAAAGTCAGATCGGCCGGCGCCTCAAGCTGCGCGACCTGCATGTCTTTTCGACCGTCGTACAGCGCGGCAACATGGCCAAGGCCGCCGCTGAGCTCGGGGTATCGCAGCCTACGATTTCGGAAATCATCGCCGATCTTGAGCACGCGCTTGGCGTACGCCTGTTCGACCGCAGCCGGCAGGGCGTCGAACCGACTATCTACGGGACCGCGCTCTTGCGACGGGTGAAAGCTGCGTTCGACGAGCTGAGGCAGGGTGTCCGGGATATCGAGTTACTGGCCGACCTCTCGGCCGGCGAGATCCGGATCGGCTGTCCGGAATCGCTGGCGACTACGCTCGTCTCGCCGATCATACAAAGCTTCAAGCGCAAATATCCGCGCGTAGCCATCAACATGATTCTTCTCAACACCCCCTCGCTCGATCTGCCGCAGCTGCATGACCGGGCCCTCGATCTCGTCGTGGCGCGGTCTCCGATCCCATCGACGGACGATCCAGCCTATAAGGATTTGCAAATAGAGAGCCTGTTTGGCGACAGTCTTGTCATCGCAGCCGGCGTGCATAGCCGGTTTAAGCATCGAGGAAAGGCCGATCTCGCCTACCTGATCGAAGAGCCCTGGATTTTGACGCCGCCGGGAGCAGCGATCTACAATTACATGATGCAGGTCTTTCGGCAGCGATGTCTCACGCCCCCGTTTGTCGCCTTCGGCACCCAGTCGTTTGGCTTTCGGGGCGATCTTTTGGAGACCGGCGACTACATCGCACCAATCCCGCGGTCGATTTTCAATGAATATGCGAAACGATTTCCATTGAAATTGCTCTTGGTCGATTTACCGATTCGGCCGTGGCCGATTGCGCTCGTAACGTTGAGGAATCGAACGCTCAGTCCAGTTGTCGAATGCTTCATAGATGAGACGCGAAGCGTTGCGAAGGCGATGGCCAGCGGGAAATAGTCCCTCGTAATCCCTTCATGATATCATCCTTCATTCTGCTTCGCGGCGAGGATAACGTGAGACGATAACCGCTTATAATTTGCACAAGTCAAGCAGACGGTGTGAAAAGTTTGCGTGAGCGAATTCCGTTGACGCTGCCTTCGCGGTAGAATCGCTGCATGGCGCACATATCCGGATTCGATCGCTCCCAAACCCTTTTGTTTCCTGAGGCCATTGACGATTACGTCGGCGCGGACAATTCGGTTCGCTTTATTGATGCCTTCGTCGATGGGCTTGGTCTCCAGGCGGCGGGGTTCGCCCGTGTAGCGCCGGAGAAGACTGGCTTTACAAGGCCGAGGTCATTCATCGGCGCGGGCCGTGGAAGTAATTCGAGGCTGTCGAGTTCGCAACGCTCGAATGGGTCAACTGGTTCAATCACCGAAGACTGATGCGGCCCATCGGCGATATATCACCTGTCGAAGCCGAGGAACGCTACTACGCCAAGCTGGACGAACCAGCCATGGCCGCATAACTTAAACCAAATGGACTCCGGCAAACCCGGGGCGGTTCACCTGTTTTCGGACGTGAGTCGATACGACAATGCCTTTATGATCGTAAAGTGGGCGACGAATCCTCTTGGACAAAGACCTTAAAGAGATCGGACCTTTGAATGGGCGAGGCAGGCGGTGATGCTCCATACTGGAGCCAGAACAAGACCGCACTAGCCGCCTCCATTGGCTCGGGCCTGGAAGGGCTCACGTCGGATCGTGCGAAAGCCCAACTTTCCGTCACCGGCCCGAATAGCGTCGAGGATGCGGCGCAGTTGAATGCCCTACGGCTCTTAATTCGCCAGTTTGAAAGCCCTCTCGTCCTCATCCTGGCGTTTGCCGCGGCGATCTCGCTGGTACTACAGCAATGGATCGATGCCGGGATCATCCTCGTCATCGTCATTGGAAGTGCGCTGCTCAGCTTCTTTCAGGAGTACCGCGCCTCTACCGCTGTCGAGGAGTTGAAGAAACGCCTGGCGCTGACCTGCCGCGTCATCCGTGACGGGGTAGAGCAAGAGGTCACGGTCAGCACGGTCGTGCCCGGAGATCTCATACTACTTTCGGCCGGCAATCTCATTCCCGCCGATGGTGTTGTGATCGAGGCGGCAGACTTCCTCGTCAGCGAGGCCAGCATGACCGGCGAGTCCTTTCCGGTCGAGAAGCGCCCGGGCACCGTCCGGTCGGACGCGCCGATAACGGAGCGGACCAATTGCGTGTTTCTAGGCGCTTCGGTGCGCAGTGGCACAGCGAAGGTGCTCGCGGTCAAGACGGGACATCGAACCGAGTTCGGCGCGATCGCGGCCCGGTTGCGGGCGCGTCAGCCTGAGACCGACTTTGCTCGCGGCGCACGTCTGTTCGGCTACCTGCTCATCCGCGTCATGGTGGTGATCGTCCTGTTCGTACTTTCGGTGAACCTACTCCTCGACCGTCCTGTGATCGAGTCGCTGTTATTCGCAGTGGCACTAGCCGTGGGACTATCGCCGGAACTCTTGCCCGCAATTATCAGTGTGACGCTTTCGGCTGGCGCTCGCGCCATGAGCAAGCGTGGGGTCATCGTGCGCAGGCTCGACGCAATCGAGAACCTTGGAAGCATGAACGTCCTGTGCACCGACAAGACCGGCACGCTGACCGAAGGCACCATCGTGCTGAGCGAGGTGCTCGACGCCGCGAACCGGCCGTCGGACGAGGTGCGGCGGCTAGCCTATATGAATGCCGCTTTGGAGACGGGGATCGAGAATCCGCTGGATGCCGCCATCGTCTCCGCCGGTTCAGCGGCGGGGCTGACGACCAACGGCCTGACCAAGATCGACGAGATCCCCTACGACTTCATTCGCCGCTGAACCGCCCCGGGTTTACCGGAGGGCAAAACTCTCGGAGAATTGCCCATTATGGAACAGACACAAAAGAAGAAGACCTCGAAGCCGT
>CAMDKB010000411.1 GCA_945901195.1 Rhizobium sp. Q54 | reverse complement strand
TCTGAGATGTTGTCCGAGAAAACAATAACGCGGGCACGTAACTGTCTCGGCGCAAATGTGATCGACTTTTACGGGCATGCGGAACGCATCGCCTGTGCCTGGTCGATCAATGGAGGTGGTTACCGCTTCTTGCCGGCCTATGGGCATATCGAACTTTTACCGGCAGCCACTGCGCCCGGTGATAGCGCATTGCTTGCAAGGGTCATCGCAACTTCTCTTCACCCGCAGGGTCAGATATTTGTCCGCTATGATACGGGTGACCTGGTTCGCGTTCCCTCTCATGATCCGGCCGTGTTACGCAAGATCGCTCTGGGAATATTGCCTTTTGAAGCCATCAATGGCCGCGACAGCGAATTCGTAGAACTGGTGGACGGCCGCCGCATAATCGGGCTCAACCACATCCCGCGCGGTGTGACAGGCGCCTCGAGCGTTCAAATCTATCACTCTGCCCCGCAGCGTGTTGATCTGTTCATTGCAACCCGAGCTGAACTCTCGCACGGCAGCATTGCTCAGCTGATGACAAACTTTCGGCAAAAATTCCCCGCCTCAGTTGAAGCGCGGTTGATCTTTGTTGACAGCCCGGTCCGGGAAAAAAACGGCAAGGCGCCGCTGCTATTGCGCATGCCTGACCCTGCAAGCATTTGCCCCACTCAAATCCAGCCCTGTTTTCAAATGGAGAATGTAGCATGAGTTCCTCAGCCCAAGCCCCCAGCACCTTTACACCAGCACAATGGGAAGAGATCGAACGGGAAGAACATGACCGCGTTTACGCTGGTATGGATCCTTTTGATGGATCAACACTGCGTATCGACCCGGCCCGCGTGATGGTCTGGGAAGATTATTGCTACAAGGCTGGAGCTCGACCGGACCGCGGCCATCGCACACGCCGCCTGCTCGAGCTGATTGATGTCGAAAATCTCGATGGCAAAAGCATTCTGGATGTGGGCTGTGGCATCGGCCAATACTCAGTGTTCTTTGCGCTCAAGGGCGCCATTGTGACCGCCTTTGATATTTCCCCGGTAGGAATTGAGCAGGCGCGCAAACTCGCCAAGGTCAATGGCGTTGAAGAAACATGCCATTTTGAAGTCGCCAATGCGTCTTCCATGCCTTATGCCGATGAAACTTACGATATGATAATTTATCATGAGGTCTTGCATCACGCGATTAAATACCCCCGCGTGCGCGAAGAAACCCTGCGCGTTCTCAAGCCTGGCGGGCGCGTCGTCATCAGTGAAACGCTCCGGGGCAACGCCCTGCTTTCACTTGCTCGCCGGTTCAGCATGGCTGGCGAAGAAGCCAAAGGTGACGTCATACTGGAAGTTGAAGACCTGCGCGGGTTCGCCAAAGGGTTCAACGCCTATCGTATCGAGCCGATGTCATTGCTCTTCATGATCAAGCGCGTCGTGTGCTCCCATATGAGCAATCCACTGGTACGCCTTTTGCTCCGAACAGCCAAGAAGACAGACGATGTATTGTTCTGGGCCTTCCCCTCATTGCGTCAGCTCTGCGGTGAATGCGTCATGATCATGCGCAAGTAACGTCTGGCCCTTGGTTCCGAGTGACAGGAGTACCTATGCGCACGCATACACTGGATTGCCCGATTGATATCCTCACGCGCGAAGAAATCATCGAAAAGGCTCGCCACTCCATGGTCGAGCGGGTCCCGTGTATGCATGTATCCTTGAATGTCGCCAAGCTCGTGTCTGCCCGCACCGATATGGACCTGGCTAAAGATATCAAGGCCGCCGACATCGTCGGTATCGATGGCATGGGCATCGCCCTTGCCATGCGGCTCACCGGATATGGCTCGGCGTCGCGTTTTGCAGGTGTAGATCTGTTCGAGGAACTGATGGCGCTATGCGCGCGCGAAGGCTTGCGCCCTTTTCTTTTAGGCGCGCGGCAGGAAGTGCTCGTCGAAGCCATGCATCGGCTCGAACGTCAAAACCCCGGCCTCAAATTCGCCGGCCATCATCATGGTTACTTCGATGGGCGCGATGCCGAAATCGTAAATATCGTGCGTTCTGCTAACCCCGATTGTCTTTTCCTGGCCATGCCCTCGCCTCGCAAGGAGCGTTTCATGGCGCGCTGGCGCCAGGAACTGGATGTACCATTCGTGATGGGGATCGGCGGCACGCTCGACGTCATGGCGGGCAAGGTATCGCTTGCGCCACGGCTGATACAGCGTCTCGGGTTTGAATGGGCTTACCGGTTGGCGCAGGAACCGCGCCGCATGTGGAGACGTTACCTGTCGACAAATTTACAATTTGCAGGTTTGTTGACGCGCGCTGTTTTGTTTCGTTTATTTGGCTTTTCGCCAACAACCTCTGACGTTCCGGGCAAACCATCCTGAACTCTTTACCCATTTGAGAAGTTCATGGCGGACATGCAGAACTCCACCCAGACAGACTCGCCAACACGGTTTGGCCATGCCTTGTCCATTGTCGGGACACTGGTGTCTCGACTGGCCATGCTCGCAGTGCTGATCCTGCTGCCCAAGGATATCGGACTGTCGGACTACGGAATTTTCGCCCTTGTCATTACACTTGGCGAAATCATCGAAATGACTGGCTCAAACTGGTACAGGTTGCTGCTGGTGCGCCAGACGGTCAATGCCAACAACCCCCATTCAAGCACCAGTGATGAAGCGCCTGCTGGCTTCACTTTGCTATCCTTGGTTGGTCTGGCGCTGGTGGTTTCGCTGGTGGCTTCCGCTATATTTTCACCCATCGTCATGAAAGGGACCAACGGCGCGTTCTCTGCTGCCGTGGCCTGTTACATCGTGGCCTTCGTAAGCTTCAGGCTGCTGATTTCACTTCTGCAGGCTCAGGGCAGGCAAAATCTGATAGGCGGCGTTGAATTGCTGCGCGGCATACTCATGCTTACGTTTGTTATGGGTGCAGTAAAATTCGGCGAGGCGAATTTTTTATTCGCCAGCTTCGGTCTTATCCTCGCGACCATTGTGACGACGGTGGTCGTATTTCCCTTCATAAGAAAGGGTTTGCGGGAAATATTGATGCAACGGCTGGAAGCGGGAAGTTTCAAAGCTATCGGCATACCCATCATAATCGCCACTGTGTTGACCTACCAGATTGGTTGGCTCGACCGGGTGGTCATCCAACATTGGCTCGGTCCTGAAAGTGTTGGCTTGTACGTTGCTGTGATGGCGATCGCGCGCCAGCCCGTGGATCTGTTTCTGAACGCACTCAACAGCCAGACATTTCCCATCCTGATGACACGCAACGATTCATCCGACGAGGCCGCATCGCGCAGGATGACCGGCGTGCTGCTCAGCTTGTGCATCATCGGGTTTGGCGTGGCCGCGGCGATTATTTCACTGTCGGATGCGCTTGTGCAATTCGCGTTACCCGCTTTCGAACGTCCGACCGCACTTTCAATCGTCCCGCTTGTTTCTCTGGGGTCACTCGCCCTGGGGATAAAGCACTTCGTTTTCGATAATATTTTTCATGCTTACGGGCGCAACTGGATCATGCTGCGTTGGTTCGCTGTTGTAGCGTGCGGAACACTGATCCTGTCCATGTTGCTGGTCCCGCGATTCGGACCAATCGGCGCAGCCATTGCCTTTGCGTCCGGCTCATTTGGAGGCCTTGCCTCCTCCATCATTCTTTCACACAGGTTCTGCCCCATGCATTGGCCAGTTCAAGCGTTGCTGGGTGTTTTTGCGAGCGCCGTTCTTGCGAGTTTGGCCGGCTGGAGTTGCAGCTCTTTTGATGCAGCGCCCTGGATACGTCTTGGCGCCGGTTCTGCTACGTTTGGATTAACTTATCTGGCGGCGCTGACGGTCATCCTGAATTTCCGCATCGGCGCGTTTCTGTCGGCGCCATGGAATATCGACGGATTGCGCGGTGCAGCGTCTTGATCTTTGATGTGAATGCGCGGTTAAATTATAGACCCCTGCAAAACAGCCGGGCAACATCATGAGTTTGCACATTCGCCCGCTTGTCTTGATCAATCACCTCGTCGAAGCGCCTGGCCGCATCACCGGTATCACGCGCTATGCTTATGGTCTCGTTGGCGGCCTGTTGCGCCTCAACAGATTTCGTATCGTATTTGTAAGCACAGCTAGCCGCGACCAGATCCCCCGCGAAATCGCAGACGGCCTCGAAGATATTGTAACCCTGCCCTATATTGCCTCGACGCCCTTGAACAAT
>CAMDKB010000410.1 GCA_945901195.1 Rhizobium sp. Q54 | reverse complement strand
GAAACGAAAGCCCGCAAGGATGCCGTCAAAACAATTTTGATATCGAGACCAGACCAAAACCCCGGATTTGTGCGTCAGGTGAATGTGTTACCGTTAGCCCAAACCCAAACGTTGGGACACCAGTGATTCAGGGTATATATTAAATTATGCAGTACTTAAAAAGACGTATCAAAATTTCCATCATGATCATTTTGTCCTTCCCCAGTCTGCTGGGGTTGGCGATAGGTCAAACAAATCTTGATCCGGACAGCGGCCTCCTCAAAAGGTTAAAACAATCAAACGAAACGATTAGCGGCTGGCAAATAGCACGGCGAACATCGAAGCTGGACGATAGCTTGGAAGTAGCGATTTCCCACGTTTCAGACGATGGACAGAGTTACATCATATTGCAATGTCTAGAGCGAGACTTCTCTATTATTGCCGATTTTCAAAGGTATTTAAAGATTTTAGACGATGTCGCCGGTATAGACGTACGCTTTGGAAAAGAACCGGCAGCTAGAACGCAATGGTCCAAAGTGGCTGGGAGCCGGGGTGTCGGCTCAACCGGGGCTGCCGCGAGGATAACGCTTCAGTCGATGTTGGCGTCAGCAACACTGTTCCTCCGCGTCAGGGGATATGATCATTCCTATGATGCGTATTTTGAATTGAAGGGTCTCTCGCAGGCGATCACTTCCGTGAAGCAGGCGTGCAAAATGATTTGAATGCGAAATTTTTTCTATACCCCGTTCATCGAAACGCACCGTTGGCGAAAGCAATGCGCCAGTTGCGTCGGTTTGCAGCGCTAGCGGCGCGGTCTCGACCTCGCCTCGCAACCCGAAAACCTCGGGCCATTCCAACTCGTGCCAGTGATCTTCAACGCGTTGGTTGATAGGTTGGAGTAAGTTTGGCCGTGCCACAAAAACCCGCCGCGCACGACGGTGACTTCGTGGACCACGCCATCGTGTTTACTCACGATGACTGACCCGCCTTCAGGTGCCGGACTGGTATTGAACCGCTCTTGCCGATGTTCGCGAGAAGCTTGCGCAGATGCGGAGCCAGTCCGCTGAGCCGCTGTTCCTGCAGAAGATGACCAAGCGCCCGGGCGACGAGATCCCGGGTCACGGCGTCAGGTTGCCCCACAGCGAGATGGCGGGGCACGTGAAACCCCAGGGCAAAACATACTCATAGCCCCGAGTTACCCAAGGAAGCCATTGGTTCAGTATCGTGCCCGTCGTCAGAACATTTGGGACAACTCGCACCTCATTGAGATCTAGAGCGGCAATTTCCCTACAAACCAAACAGCCGCTCGGCATTGCCGTGTGCGATGCGCTCCTTGTCGGCGGGGCTGACGGGGATGTGATCCAGAAAGGCGCGCGCTTCCGGCATGGATTGATAGGGATAATCGGCGGAAAACATGATCCGGTCGACACTACCCAGTTCAAGCAGAAGGTTGAGGAACGTCGGCTGAAAATTCATTCCCGAAAATGTGTAATGCACGTTGTGCTTGAGATAATGCAGGATCGGGTGTTCCAGCTTCGTCACGTGTTTCGGCAGGACTTCAAATCTCTGGAAGAAGAACGGCAGACCTTCTCCCATGTGGCCGATGACAAATTGCAGTTTTGGAAACCGGTCAAAGACGCCGCCGCAGATGATACGAATAATGTGGACAGCCGTCTCGATATGCCACCCCCAGGCTCCGCCGGAGAGCATGTCGGTGACCATCGGTGAGAAACCGCCGTATGAAATATCGATCACCTGCTGGGGCGGCGGTGTCGGATGCAAATAGATTGGCGCGTTCAACGCTTCTGCCGCTTCAAGAATCGGCCAATAAAACTTGTTGTCGAGATAGCGACCGCGATTGTGGCCATTGATGACGATGCCCCGGAACCCCCGCTGCTTCATGCGGCGCTCCAGTTCCTCAACGGCCTGTTTTGGCGCGCTGGTGGGCAAAGCTGCAAAACCCGCAAAGCGTGTGGGATGCCGGTTGATCGCATCTGCCAGGTAATCATTCGTGACGCGCGCCATCGCGATCGCTTCGTCTGCTTCCATCTGTTCCACGCCAGGCGCGGACAATGACAACATCTGCATGTCGATACCGGCGGCATCCATTTCGGAAATACGCTTGGCATCCACATCACACAGCCTGTCCAGCACTTGCAGATATCGGCCACCCATCTTGTCAGCGCGCTCTTTGACGAACCGCGCCGGGCCGGCAAAAAATTCAGGCGTTGCAAAATGTTCTTCGAGCGTGATTGTGCGCATGTTCTGTTTTCTCCCGGAATGTTTTTTGATTTTGATCTCGCCGCTCTCGCGGCGCGTTTTACTTTTGTCAGAGGGCGACCTTGCCCGCTTTCAGTCCGATGAACTCGGCCGTGCGCCTGATTTCCTCCATCTGCCCTTCGATCGACTTCTGAAAGAACGCAGCGCCGCCCGGCAGCACCATCTGACCGGTCGCCTCGATACGTTTCTTTATTGCAGGCTCGTTAGCGGCACGCACCACATCCTCACCAATCCTGGCGCGCAATTCCGGAGACAGAAGCCTTGTTGCGAAGAGGCCGGCGAGCCCCTCATAGGACATGGAGGGGACCCCCTGCTCGTCGCAGGTTGAAATGTCTGCCAAGCCGGGAAAGCGCTGACTGTTCGTGACTGCGATTACGCGCACTGTACCGCCTTCGACAGCGGGTTGAACGATTGCATAGGCTGTAGATAAAAACTGGATACGCCCGACCGAAGCGTCGGCCACTGCCTCGACGATATTGCGGTAGGGCACTTTGGTTATTTCGAGTTTTTCGGCCTTAACAAACCTGTCGAATGTGATTTCGGAAATGCCCGGCACAAGCGCCGCATTCAGTTTGCCTGGATTGTCCCGTGCCCATTTCACAAATTCTGGCATGGTTTTGACCGGGCTTGATGCAGGAACTGCGACCACGGCAATCGTGACGGTGGCCTGAGCGACCGGCACAATATCTCGCGTAAAATTATACGGCACGGTTTCCATTTGATACGGATGCACCGTGAACGTTGCGGCGGCTCCATAGAAAAGCGTGTGGTTGTCGTTGGCTTGCAGAAATCCGTTGATTGCGGTGAGGCCATTGCCGCCGGGCCGGTTTTCTATGACGACCGGCTTTCCCCACACCTGTTGCAATCTTTCGGCGATGAGCCTTGCGCCAATATCAGCTCCTGATCCCGCGCCGAGCGGAATGATGATTTTTACGGCGCGCTCTGGCCACATGGTTTGCGCGCTCGCAGAGCGCAATAGAGGCAGCGATGCGATTCCCGTCATGACCGAACGTCGCGTGAGGGCTGTATCACCCGTGAGGCCGCTGTTTACGTCCTTGAGCCGCATGTCTCACTCCCTTGTGGCTTTGGCGCACACGTGCCGGACGGCAAGTTTTCGCCAATTTTACTTGACCGACATCCGCCGGATGACCGCCGATCCGACGTAAAACTGCTCTAACGTAGCGATTTTAGCAAGGCCCGGCGTTCCGCGAGGCACCCCCGTGGGCTTTCGGGGGGCGTGGCTGGCCGAGGGGCCATCAAGGATCGAAGATTGCGGAATTTTTCGTCATCGACGCACACTTTTCCCGTCAGTTTGGCCCGACCTCGTGATACACGAGCGCTTCACGCAGGCGCTGGATCGGCTTTAGGGCGCAACTCCGCGATCGTCCGCATTACCTCTGCGAACAGGCTTCCGGCGATTGCTACCTCGGCCATCGGGAAAGTGATGTAGCGCGCATGGCCGACGAACGTCGCGCCGATCTTGATCAGCTTTCTCGGCACCTGGATTCAGATTTCTACGTGAGGAAAGTATTTTTTCCGATTACGATCATGGCATCGAGGGTGGGCATTGTCCCCAAGGATTGGAGCTGTTCAAGTCGATGCCGTCACTGATGTCCGATGACATTCGGCAACGCAGGGTCAGCGAGGTAATGCCATTAGCCGCCCAAGACGTTCGTGCGCAATGTTCTGGTTTTGCTTATCGGTGTCTGTTTTAGCGTGCTGGTCCAACACAAATTTATAGTCGGCGATGGCCAAGTCGCGATTTCTAGTACCCGGAATCACAAGTCACTAAGACGGCACCCTTTGACACGGCGCTGGTGGACTTTCGACTTGGTCCACACGAACGGTTGGGCATCTTCATTATAGTTTTTGATGAAGGCATCTATATGCTTCTTGACTTGGTCGACCGAAGTA
>CAMDKB010000409.1 GCA_945901195.1 Rhizobium sp. Q54 | reverse complement strand
GGAGGTATAGGCGGGCTTGCTGCGGGGCTGGCGCTTCACCGTCTTGGTATTGAGTTTGAAGTTTACGAGCAGGCCTCGAAGATCAATGAAATCGGCGCGGGATTGAATCTCAGTCCCAATGCGTTGAAGGCATTTCGCATGCTGGGCTTTGAACGTGAGGCCATCGAAGGGGGGTGGCAGGACGAGTATCAATGCACACGCAGCTGGCGCACGGGATTTCCCATTTTACGCCAGCCCCGCAAATTGACCTCTGATATTTATGGCGCGCAATATCTCACAACGCACCGCGCCGATTTGCAAAGCCTGTTGCTGGAACGCTTGCCGGAAACCCATGTCCACACCGGCAAAGCCTGCGTGGATGCAGGCACGCACGGCGACATGGCCCATGCGAGCTTTGCGGATGGCAGCAGCATTGAAGCCGATATCGTGATCGGCGCAGACGGTATTCATTCCGCCGTGCGTGACGCCTTGTTTGGCAAGCAGCCGCCGCATTTTACCGGCTGCATCTGCTGGCGTGGCCTTGTGCCCGTCGAGGCGGTTGCGAACATTCCCTATGTGAAGGATCTCGCGGCCTGGTGGGGGCCACATGGCCACGTTGTGCATTATCGCGTGCGCGGCGGTGAACTGGTGAATTTTGTCGCCCATTGTGACAGCGACGCCTGGACGGAAGAATCCTGGACCACCGAATGTACGAAGGATGAATTGATCGGCACATTCGCCCGCTGGAACGACGCGCTGTTGCGCCTTTTCGATCAAAGCGAACGCTATTACAAATGGGCGCTCTATGATCGCGACCCGCTGCCGCAATGGAGCAAAGGTCAGGTCTCGCTGCTCGGCGATTCTGCCCATCCCATGCTGCCCTATCTTGGCCAAGGGGCAGCAAGCGCTGTGGAAGATGCCTGCATTCTCGCCCGGGTCCTTGATGATGGCGAAGGCAATCTTGAATCAAAACTTCAGCGCTATGAAGCGCTGCGCAAACCGCGCACGACGCGCATGCAACTGGTCTCCCGCGAACGCGCCAAGGAAAATCACCTGACGTCGCCGGCGGCGCGTTTGATGCGGGATGCAAAAGTCGCCTTCCGCAGCCGCTTTGGTTCGGACAAGTCGATATTCAAAGCGGGCTGGGTTTACGAATATGATCCGGCAACAGCGCCGATTGGATGATACCAACGTCGATGAGACTTGACTCTTATCCGTTGGCAAGCGCGAACGCGCGTCGGCGCTGATGCGCCGGACGTTTCAATTGACCTATGGGTCAATTGAAACCACCCTGGGAATGAATCGGATTTTCGTGCAGGGCGAATACATCCACGCCGCCAGCGGGCACCGGCGCAAATGATCGGCTCACCAGCGGATCGTGCCCTGGAATGACGCGATTGAGATCGCCATCGCTGAGCTTCTCGATGAGCCGCCACCCCGCCAGCATTTCGGGCACATTCACAACGATTGGGAAGGGGTTGTTACGCTGCATGTTGGCGTAAAAATGCGCAGCGTCGCCTGCGATGACGAGCCTGCCGCGTTGTGTCTCCACCGTCACAATCTGCAACCCGTCTGAATGTCCGCCCGTGCGATAGACATCAACTCCTGGCGCGATCACGTCATGGCCGTCATGGAAGCACACGCGACCCGCAAAGACATGGCGCACGATCTGCGTCACATCCTCGACCGCGAAGGGCGCGCTGAGCACGCGCTCGCACATGCAGCGGCCCGTGGCATAGGACATTTCGCGATCCTGCACATGGAATTTTGCAGCAGGAAAGCGATCCACATTCCCCGCATGGTCATAGTGGAAATGCGTGACGATGACATCGCCAATGGCGTCGGCGGAAACGCCAAACTTCGCCAGGGCGTCGACGGGATTGATGATGAGCTTGCGTTTGCGCGCCGCTGCGGCTGCTTCATTGAAGCCGGTATCGACGAGTATGTGCTTGTTGCCGCATCGCAGCAGCCAGACGAAATAGTCGAGCGGCATGGGCGCATCGTGAATATCCTGCCATGCAATGAAATTGTCGCGCGTTGTGCGCGTCAATGTCTCAGCATAGCGGACCGCATAGACCTCCCAAATATCAGCCATCGTTGTCGCCATACATTTCGAGAAAGCGCTGAATTTCGGTATGGTCGCAGCCACCGCCAATGCGCGCCGCCGCCTCGTCCCATAGATCAGCGCACTGGCTGGCCAGCGGTGCGGCGACACCGAGCGTTTCAGCCAGATCGCCCGCCGTGCGTATATCTTTTGCCATCAGGCCGATTGAAAATCCCGAGCCCCATGTTTGCGACAAAATGAATTGCTTCATTTTGACTTCGGTTGAATTGTTTCGGCCGGTCGAAGCGTTCAGAACGTCCACCATCATGCTGGCATCAATGCCGAAAGCCGCGCCTGCATTGATCGCTTCGCACGCAGCAATAAGGCCCGCGCCTGAAACGTAATTGTTGAGCGCCTTCATGGCGTGGCCCGAGCCAAGCGGACCCGTTCGAAAAATCGTGCGGCCCATGGCGGACAAGACAGCCTCAACGCGATCAATGCTGGCGCTCTCACCACCCGCCATGATCGACAGTGAGCCATCAACAGCGCGGCGTACGCCACCTGACACGGGCGCGTCGATAAATTCAAAGCCTGCTGCAATCATTTTTGCACCGAGCTCACGCGTCCCCATCGGCTCGGATGAAGACATGTCTATGATGACGGCCCCGGCATGCAAGTTGGGTTGCAGCGTTTCAACGAGAGTGCGGACAATCTTGCCATCGGGCACCATCGTGACGACGGCGCTGGCGTGGCGCACAGCAGCAGCCAAATCGTCAGCGATGGAAGCTCCACTATCTCTGGCAAAAGCGGTGCGCGCATCGGCGGACACGTCGAAACCCGTGACGGCAAATCCCGCGCGCACGAGACAAGCGCCCATGGGGCGGCCCATATTGCCAAGACCGATGATCGCAACGTGCGCCGGCGGCTTGAGGATGTCGCTCATGTGCGCAGCCCCTCCTTGCTTCTACGCAACACATAATGCATTGGCACGTCGTCGCCGACGTCGAGCGCATGATTGCGGCTATTCACTTTCAGAAATGCCATGGGGTTTCCATCCTTGAGCACTCTTGGGTGCACACATCTCATCGACTGTCGATAAGTCTTGGCGGATTGTCAATCAATGGCAGGTGTGTCGACGGTGGGCGAGGCGCTGCGCAATGTGACGCAGGCAAGTACGGTCTCAACGCCAGAAAAGAAGCGCCGGGTGACGCCGCCAGACAGCAGATCAGCTTCACCGCGATAGTGAATGCATTCTATGCATTCATCCGAAAATTCAATCAGCACTTCAGCCGGATCAATATTCAGGCCAAGGCCAACAGCTTTCAGGAACGCTTCCTTGGCGGTCCAGATTCGCAGGAACTGGCGCCGCTTGTGTTCATCATAGAGATCGGCAAGTTCCCCTCGTTCAACGCGGTGCAAAACGCTTTTGACGATCTCAACGTCCTTGTGGAGAATTTCAAGATCAATGCCCACAGGAAAAGGCGACACAGCCAGCGCCGCCAGAGAGCCGCGGCCAGAGGCGGACACAAAGAACCCTGCAGGCGTCTTCACGCGTGGCGCGCCCGGCTCATCGTAACCGATATGTACTGCCTCGCCGCTGCAGTTTGCGCATAGGCCAACAAGCGAGCGCAAGGCTGCACGCCGTGCGAGAAAATAAGCCCTGTCGCTTGCGCCAGGCCGCGCCTCGTCACGATAATCTGACGCCGTGGGCGCGGGACGCAGGAGCGGCAGGATCAGGGGATTGCGGAGATCGGCGACCAGAGCACAGGTGTCGGATTCAGCGATAGCGGCCGTGGCGAGTTCGTCGGCCTCCAGCCACCTGATCTCCCCACGTTTCGCCATTCCGCATCCATCATCGCCGAGAACTGAATTACAATGCAGCCGGGAACACTCGTGTCGCATCGGCGTTTCATCAAACCGGAAATGAGGCGTAGTGGCAAATCGTGGCGGTACGGGCGGCGCCATGCTACTTTAAACCGAATCCACCAGCACGATTTTGCAGGGAGCCTGCTCATGTCCGTCACCGCCCGCCACCGCATCAAATCGCTCTTGTCGCTTGCAGCACTGGCTGGTCTTGCCGTTCTGGCGGCGCCGCAGCAGGCCAGCGCCTTCTGGTCCCATAAAACTTCGCCGCGTGCTTGCGCGCCCTATTCAG
>CAMDKB010000408.1 GCA_945901195.1 Rhizobium sp. Q54 | reverse complement strand
ATCGGCCACAAGCTGCAGCTTCGCGCGCTGTTCGGCTTCGCTCATGCCTTTACGCAAGGTGCTTTCTGCGCCACTGGAAAATCCGCACTGGGTTGAAATCGAGAGCCGGTCGAGCGGAATATATCGAGTGGCTTCATCAAGACGCTGCTTGAGTACGTCTCTGCTTTCAAGTGGCGCCGTCTTCGATGAAACAAGCCCGAGCACGACCGATTTATTGACGGGTATGAATCGCAGCGGATCAAAGCCTCCGGATCGCGGATCGTCGAATTCAAGGAAAAAACAGTTGACGTTGATTTCGTTGAAAACAGCTTCTGCCACGCGATCATAGCCGCCGGCAGTGGAGCCGGTCTGGGCATTCCCGCGGCACATGTGCAGCCCTATCGTCATGCGGCTGTCGTGCCCGTCGATGGCGGCGTTGATGAGCTTTGCATAGGTATGGGGCAGTTCATCGGGATCCTCGCCCATCGCCCGTACCTGCTCATAAACGCCGGGATCGCACAGATAAGCAAAGTTGACGTCGTCGATCTGCAGATAAGCACAGCCTGCCGCAGCCAGCTCGGCTACTTCTTCACGCACAGCGTTGGCTGCGTCGGCATAAAATTGCTGAATGTCAGGGTAGGCCTTGCGATCGATCGCATCGCGGCCGCCGCGAAAATGCAATATTGTCGGAGACGGGATTGTAAGTTTTGGGGTAACATGTGTCACCGACTTGAGGAATTTGAAATCCTCGACGAAGATTTGTTCGGGACGCCACAACTTGCCCGTCACCGCCATCGCGGTAGGCTCTCGCGGCGTGGTTTGAGTATTTCCTGTAGCCGCGCCGACTGCGATTCGGCTTTTTCCCAGTTGGACGTTGGCGAGCTTGAGCAGGAAGTCCCGGTTCCAGCTTTCGCGGCGAAATTCGCCGTCGGTCGCAACCTTGAAGCCGAGCTCTTCCTGCATGGCGACAGCCTTGCGGATTTCCGCATCTTCCAGTTCCCGGAGGGCTTTTGCTGTTGTCCTGCCGGCGCCGTGTTCCCGGCGCGCTTCAAGGATTGCGTGAGGGCGCAAGAGTGAGCCCACCATTTCGGCGCGGAAGGGGGGCGACATGTGTGGGGTGTCCTATTGGCCAAGAGTGCTGGGGGCGAAAAATTCCTCCATCCGCATAAGTCGCGGCGTGAGGCCCTGTTCGAGTGAATATTGCGCAGCGGTTTCCAGCACGAGCCGGTTGGCGCTGATGCCATGTTTTACAATTCGTTCGTGCACTTGCGCTTTGTCGGCGCGTCCTGTCTGGACGTGATATTCAAGATGTTCGGCTCGTTGCGCGTCGGCAATTGTATTAGCCTCGTCGAACGCCGCGAGAATGTTGAGCGCAATCCATGGGTGTTTTTCATGCAGCGTCCGGCGCACGACCATGCCGTGGTTGACGGGGAACATGCCGGTCTTTTTATAATAACGGACGCCTTCGGCAACAGGATCTGGGTGCATCGGTTTGATGTCGGGGTGGGTTGAAAGATCGACGAGGTTGCGGTCAACCAGCGTATGTTTGGCATTGTAGCAAATTGCGACATCAATCTCGCCGGAGAGCATCATGGATCCGATGCTCTTTTCAGGTGGAATTTGATTAATCGTCACGCCAGGTGGGGCTTTGAATGCAACTGCGCCTGCGTGCGAATGGGTTGGCACACGCTCCATCCAGAATTCCACATCCGCTGGTGAGATGCCCCATTCGTGTTGAAGTGCCCCGCGCGTCCACAGCGCTGCCGTTTGCTGATATTCGGGCACGCCGATACGTTTGCCTTTGAGATCAGCTGGGCTGTCAATTCCTGCTGCTTTGCGCACCCAGCACACCGTGTGAAAAAAGCGCCGTGTTGTGAACACGGGAATGCCAACCCAGTCTTCATTGCCGGATGCTGTCAGCATCATCAGCGAGGACATCGACATTTCCGATATGTCGAAGTCGGCGAATTTCATCTGCCGCCAAAAGAGTTCGGCAACGTCGACGATGCTGGGTACGATGTCAATTCCTTGAGGCTTGACCACACCGTCGAGGACAGGCCGCGTGCGGGAATTTCGGGCCATGGCAAGTGAAAGTGTCAGGTTCATGAGTTTATTTCCAATAGTAATCGGTGATATCGACATCGTGGTAACTGAGGATATTTTGCCGCACCGCGACTTCGCTTTTGTGCACGAGAACGGAAGGGAAAGTGGATACCGGCAAGATATACAATTGCTCGTTATTGCGATCGATGGCAGCCTGAATGATCTTTGTGCGCGCACTGATATCGAAGGTGCGTTCCGCCCCGGCCAGAGATTTCGCCAGATCAGGATCGCCGGAATAGTCCCGCGTACTGCCAAAGAGACTGACCATGACTGCAGTTGCCTCAGCGTAGGTTGCTGTTGGCCGCATGCCCAGAAACATCGTGAAGCCGCCTTCTCCGCGCCTGCGCGTATAAGCGGTGATGTTGAGCAATTCCTGATTGGTCTTGATGCCGGCTCGTGCGAGCTGGTGGGCAATCGCCTCGGCAATCTGCCGATAAGGTGTGTGGATCTGGAAAGGCAGATTCAGACCGTTCGGGTATCCGGCTTCCGCCAGAAGCCTTTTGGCTTCGGCAAGATTGAACTCCGGCAGTTTCGTTGACCAGGCGCAGGCAACGGTGGTCTTGAAGCACAGTGCTTCGGGCAACGCCTCCCGGGACGCGCCGGCAACCATGGTCTCAGCCAGAGACTTCCGGTCAATCGCCATGGCAATAGCGCGCCGGACACGCAGATCTTTCATTGCCGGAATATTAGAGCGCCCGGCGGCGTCGAGAAGCAGATAAATATAGCCGCCACTCGTGATGTAACTCACCTGAATGCCCGGTTGTTTGCCCAGAAAATCGACTGCGTCAGGCTCGATGTTACGCAGCAGATCGACTTCACCGATCATCATCTTGGCGACCTGCGTCTGCCTGTCAGGCAGGGGTATGATTTCGATCTGTTTGATGGGCGCGCGGTGATAGGCCGGGTCGCCTTTGAAATTTTCAAATCGTTCGAGCAATGCGCCTTTCGTCGGATCCATCGAAACGAGACGGTAATGGCCGGCGCTTGATGCGGAAAGCCGTCCGTAGCTGCCGGCCTCGGCGTGTTTCACATGCTCTTTGGCATCGAGGATATAAATATCATAGGCAATGCTTTCGAGCGTCGTGCCGATTACGCCGTTGGTCGTGAACCGCACTGTGTAGGGCCCGAGCTTCTCCACACTTTTGAGAAAGCTGAACCGCGCCTTGCCGGGAATGCGGGTCTTGGGATCGATGACATAATTTCCGGTGTAGACCACGTCATCGGCGGTAAACGGGTTGCCGGAATGAAAGGTCACATCCTCACGCAGTTGAAAGTCATAGGTCGTGTCGTCAACGCGGGTCCATGAAACGGCGAGTTCCGGCACCCAGCGGTTGCCGCGCTCATCTCGGCTCAGTAGCGGGCGGTACACCTCGGTAGACCCGGCTCAATTCGTCAAGGGTGAGTTCATAGGGGTTGATGCCTGGCACAAATTCATTGATGGCAATGCGCAACCGGTCCTGTGATTTCTGGGCGAGTACAGGAAAAGCCGCCAATAATGCAAAGGTTGCGGCGGCAACACGCGAAGCTGCTTTTCGGCCTGACATAAATTCTCCGGATCTTTGTAAATGTTAGTGTTTCAGCGTAACAGCCCGGTGTCAATTTCCAGGTGCGAGGTGGTTTTCAGGCGAAATCCCTCAACTCATGTCGTAAACTTGCATTGAAATTGCCGCGAATTAGGTCCATCTTGAACCTGCTTTGGACCCGCGCCGCGGGGACTTGCCAAAAGGAGTGCAGGGCACTGACAGCAATTGCAGCGACACGGGCGGTCAAACAGCCGCCCAAGGGCATTCTGGCCCCAGGAAAATCCGGGGTGGATGGCCGAATTCAAACCCTCCTGAAGGAGGTAGAGAAAAGCCTTGATGATTCGAAGGCGGAAGACATCGTCCGGATCGATCTGGCAGGCAAAACCAGCATCGCAGATTACATGGTTATCGCGACCGGCCGTTCCAGCGTGCACGCGGCGGCGATTGCCAACCATCTGATTACGGCGCTCAAAGGGGCCGGCTTCGACACGCCGCGCGTCGAGGGGATGCCGCAATGTGATTGGGTGCTCGTGGACGCGGGGGACGTGATTGTCCACCTGTTTCGTCCGGAAGTGCGTCAGTTCTACAATCT
>CAMDKB010000407.1 GCA_945901195.1 Rhizobium sp. Q54 | reverse complement strand
TTCTCGCCTTCGCGCGCAAAATCCTCAAGTCGGTCTCGCCATCGACAATCCGCGCCATCGACAATCCGCGCCATCGAATATTTTCAGGACGACAGAAGCAGGCTCCTGCGATTGTTCAAGGGGTAAAGGCCGGGTTCACTGAATCGCCCCGTCACCTCAACACCCTGTGTTTGCGCGATTGCACAACTCCGCTTATTTCGCGGCTTCCATCACGGGCATCGCTTTCAGGCTGGGCATCACGCTGCCGCCGAACAAGTTGATCGAATGCAGCGCTTCGTCCCCGGTCATATCGCCGAATGCGAATTGCCCTGTCACATAATCGCATCCGGATTCGGCGACTGCCGATTTGATGAACTCGCGCACCGTCTCGGGCGACCCGGCGATGCCGCGCCGCTCATTGATGACGAGCTGGAAATCATTGGGACGCTCACCGTAAACGGGCGAGCGCCCATGCAGATGGTAGAGATAGTGGAAGCTCTTGTGCCAGATTTTATAGGCCCGGCTGGCGAGTTCCATCGCCTGCTTGTCGGTATCGCCGACTACGATGAAAAGGCCCAGTCCAGTCTTTCCAACCGGCTTGCCTGCGGGCTGCACTTTCGTCCAGGCCTGGCGGAAATGATCGAAGAAAGGCTTCATTTCGCCGGGCGTGCGCAATCCGACGATGTTCATCCCATGCTCTGCTGCGTGCTCGGCATTCTCGATCGAATGAACGCCCATCCACAAGGGTGGATGCGGACGTTGCACAGGCTCAAGCACCATCTGCACGTCTTCGGCACTGCGCTTTTCACCGGTGAAAGAAAACTTCTTGCTCGATAGCGCCTGCTTCAAAATCTGCAGGCTCTCGTTATAAACTTTGCGGGAGGACTGAAAGTCGGGGTCCTCGCCATAGGTCCGGCTTTCCAGCGGTGAGATGCCGCGACCGACGCCAAGATCAAGGCGCCCGCCACTCATCTGATCAAGCATGCAAACCTCTTCGGCAAGGCGCAGGGGATGATAAAGCGGCAGACAATAGACCATAGGCCCAAAGCGCAGTTTTTGCGTGCGCTGGGCAACGGCTGAAAGAAAAATGCCAGGCGAAGCAGCCATGCCCAGCGGGGTGAAATGATGCTCGGCAACGTGATAGCTGTAGAAGCCCGCATGATCATAGGCTTCGATGATATCGAGCCGGTCCTTGTAGAATTGATTCAGCGATTTTGATCCACTGTCGACGTGATCGAAGACGCCAATTTCCAGCATGGTTGTTTCCTCGTTCTGGCCGCCTTTTGGGGCGATTTCCGGAATATTGAATGAAGGCTACAGAGCCGCAGCCTGCCTCACAAGAGCAAACGTAACCTGCGGGGGTGACCTAGGGTCACACGTATTTACCAAATATTAAGCGCCGGCGCTTGCCAGAGCGCAGATCCAAGCCTCAGCACTTTGATATTATGTCCCTGCCAGCATGACGATCGTCACGGTCCGGCATGACGAGTGGCACTTCGTTCGGAATGAGTAGCGTTTTATAAGTTCAGACTGCGCGGCTTGGGACCGCAGGATGGAGTTTGGCGCGTGTCGAGGAAGCTTTGGTGCGCCGGAAGGGGCCTCGTGATCGTGGCCTTGCTTTTCTGGCCGGTCATCGTGCTGGCCGTTTCAGTGATTTTACATCCCGGGAACTGAAAGCCGTGCAAATGCCGGCGCGCGATTGGAACGACTTAACGGAAAGCATTTTGCCTGTGCCAATATTCATTTCAGACATGCCGATACCGGCGCGCCAACATTTGGGTCACGAACAAATGGACAGCATCGATGGAATTCTTGATCCATCGATGGGGCTGATCGCATGCAATCCTGACGGTATCGTGACGAGCCGGGCCGGGACTTTGGCGAAATGGGCGCCAGCCACGGGCGGCGACATTTTTTCCACTTCTGTCTTGTTCGGCATGAAACCCTACATAGCCAATTCGGTGATCGCAAAGCGACAGCGCGAAACGCTCCCTGAGGTCACCCTGGACATCAATGGCGCATACAGGGTTCTCGATATTGAAATTCATTGGGATGCAAGCACCCAGCGTCTGCTCTTTGGCGCTTATGACGCCAGCGAAAGGGTGTCGGGACTGGTTAAAGAACTGCAGACTCCCCGGACGCGCAAGATTTTACGCGAAACTGATGCCGGGATGCGCGGCATGATCAAAAAATATCGGCTCCGGCTCGACGCGATGATCTCGCGCGATCCCGAGGCATCGCACGTGTCTGCAGTCCAGAGGCTGTGGTGCTATGAAAACATCCTTGAGGATGTGCAACGTCAGATAGACCTGCTGACGGCTAGCAAACAGCCTAATTAAAATCAATCTGTCAGCTCGGGCCGGCTCCGCATATACACCGCGGTCAGCAGGCAGAATGTCATGAGCAATCCGCCGACGACAAAAAAGCTCGCACCAAGACCGGCGCTGGCAGCCACCAGCCCCATGCCCATGGGCGTAAGACCGGCTGCGGCGCGATTGGCGGTTGTCCGCAAGGCAATCGTCTTGCCTTGAGATCCCGGCCCAGCGGCATGAACAAGAATGGAGAGGATCAGCGGCTGACTGATCCCCATGCAAAAGCCTCGCAGGCCCGAGGCGATCGCCAACGTTCCGAAGGTATGCAGCAACGGAGTGATCGCCACGAAAATGATCGACCCCACTGTCGCCAGAAGCAGCACCCACAAAGGCTTCATGAACCGGATGACCGTTGTCACGCAGAGTGAGGCAATTGCTGCGAACGCCGCAGAAATTGTCACCAGAAATCCAATCTGCGTCGCGGTAAATCCGCTCTGGTTCAGATAGAGCGGGTAAAAGGAATCCTGCACTGCCGACGAAGAAATCCGGATTACAGTTATGACCAGCATGATGCTGACAGCCGGCAACGTCGCAAGGCGAAAAGCGCTGGCGTAATCGGACCATTTGGGCAAAAGATCGATCATGGCGAACTTCATGCCAGCCAGCGGATTTTCAAGTTTTGGTTGTGGCATCAGGTAGGCCGCAATCGCCATGCCGATGGCCCATGATGACAAAAATATAAAGGCGCCCATGATGCCCACATGGTCGAACACGAGCCCGGCAATCGGTGGTCCCATCAGTCCGCCCATGCGCATGCAAAAGGCAAAGCGTCCGGCGAGTTTATGCGAACCTTTGAGAACCTGTGCAAATGCGGTCTGCGCACCCAGAAAGCCGATGGTAGAGCCAAAACCATTCAGCATCTGCAACACGAATATGACGGGCATCCATGATGTCAGCGGAAAACAAAGGGCCACGCCTGCACTGATAAGCGCGCAGACGACCATCAGCCGCCGGGCGCCCAGCTTGTCCATCAATGCGCCACCGTGAATGGCCAGCAGGAACGGCAGGATATGTTTGGCGCCTATCACAACGCCAATGGCCGCAGGCGACACGCCCATACCCGCCAGCCAGAGCGGCAATACGATAGCGGCAACGTCGGACATCGAATTGGAAAAGAGCCCGGCCGCATAGACCGGAGCCTGTGTGCGCATCGGGATCGAGTCATCCGGCACCGATTCATCCGGAATGGAGTCGCGATCCTCTGTTGTTCTGGTTGTCACTTGTGATGCCGGTTCAGTTCAGCGCCGCCTTGACGCGTTCGACAACAGCTTTGGGGGTTTTGTAGAGGCGCGCAAGTGTCGCGTCGATTTCTGCCCCGGTGACCAGTTCAGGCTCGAGTTTCTGCTTGTTCGCCTCACTCAAAAAGTCTGGATCCCTGACAGTAGCGTCAAAGGCCGTACGCAGCGCTGCGGCGCGCTCGGGCGGCAGGCCCGGTGGCGCAGCGAAGGGCCGCGCAAATAACAACGGAGAGACCACCAGCTCTATAGCCTGCCGGTCCTCTTCAGTTTTCGCAAGATCAATCGCCAGGGGCGTTTCAGGGTGATCGGGATGTTTCTTCAGGCCGAATTGCACCAGCGGGATCGTCTTGCGGTCGCGCACCCAATCGGGCCGCTCCACACCCATCGTCACCCAGCCCCAGGCGCAAAAGCCCTGCACCTCACCACTTTCCATCGCCAGAAGCGAATCGGCTGAGCCCTTGTAGCCCTGCACGATCTTGAACTTTGTACCGGTTATCGCGTTCAGCAATTTCGGATACATGACAGCATCAGCATTCGGTCCTGTCCCGGCCACCAGCAGTTCCCGGGTCTTGAGATCCTCGATATTGGTGGCGGGCGCCGTATGCCAGGCAACGCAGGTGTTGAT
>CAMDKB010000406.1 GCA_945901195.1 Rhizobium sp. Q54 | reverse complement strand
CATGAGTGAGCTTGTAAAGCTCGATTGGGAGTTGATGGGCCACGGCGCGACCAATTCCACTCTTCTGACACAGCTGGATCGTGCAAAGGAAGAAGAGACCATCAATTTTGTGAAAGGCATTATCGAACAGCACGGTCGCAAGATGCATGGCTGGCTTGGGCCGGGTCTTAGCGAAACGTGGGATACAGTTGATTTCCTGAAAGCGGCCGGCTGTTCCTATGTAGCCGATTGGGTGAACGATGATCTGCCCTATAAAATGAATAATGGCCTGTACTCTATCCCCTATTCGATAGAGCTGAATGATATGCCGCTTTACAACATGCCGAGTATTTCGAATGAGGAATTCCTCAAGCGTATTCTGGAGACCTTTGACGTGCTTTACGAGGAAGGTGAAAAGGGAGGGCGTGTGATGGGGCTTGCGTTGCATCCCTTCCTCATCGGGGCGCCTGGCCGCATTCGTATTCTGGACAGGGCGCTCGGGCAAATGGCGGCGCAACGCGGTGTATGGTTTGCCCGCGGGCACGAAATTATCGAAGCTTACAAGCAGCAGGAAAAGTGAGGGCGGGAGGCCGCATCTCCCATTTGACTTGCCAGTGAGGGATACGGCTGCCACAAGCGCATCATGTTTGGACTTGACGCCTTCCGGGATGCGCTGCGCGAGGACAAGCGGGTATGGCCGCTGCTCGCGATGGTTTGCTGCACGATGTTCGGCGCGGGCCTGCTGGTTCCGGTCGTTTCGCTCTATGCCGTCAGCTTCGGGGTATCAGCAACGCTTGTGGGCATGCTGGTCACCATTTTCGGGATTGGCCGCATTGTGGCAAACTTCCCGTCGGGATGGCTGAGTCAGCGCATTGGGCGGCGACCGCTGTTGGCTGCCGGGCCGGGGCTTCTGGCCATCGGAGCCCTGGGCGCGGCTCTCACCACTGATTTCAACTGGCTCCTCTTCTGGCGTTTCGTGCAAGGTTTGGGCTCGGGCATGTATGGAACGGTGTCGCTTGTGGCACTCGCTGACATTTCCTCGCCGCAAACACGCGGGCGGCTGGTCGGTGTCTATCACGCCGCCATACAGTTCGGGGCGTCGATCGGCCCGTTAATCGGCGGCACTGTTGCGAGCGCTTTTGGCTTGGCTGCGCCGTTCTGGTTCCTGCTCGTCATTTCCGTAGTGACCTGCGTCCTGGCCATCACGACGTTCAAGGACGCCAATGTTCAGCCCTCCCGCAGCATGTCTGGCGCACTTGGCGTGGCCCGCCGGGGCATTTTCAGTGTGCCGTTCATGGCGATCTCGCTTGTCTCAAGTATCGTCTTTTTCACACGTACGGCCTGCATGTTTCAGCTTCTGCCTTTGATAGGGAGCGAGACTTTCGGCCTCGGCGTTGCTGCGATCGGCGTTGCGATTACGGTTATCGCGTTCGCCATGCTGATTGTGTTGCCCTCCGCGGGCGTTATCGTGGACAAATTTGGCTCGCGCCTTGCGGTGATCATGTCGATGATTGGTATGATTGCTGGCCTTGCGCTGGTGCTCATAAGTTGGAGCCAGATTTTCTTCTGGCTGTCCATGCTGATTTACGGTCTGGCGGGCGGATTGAATTCGGCAGCAACCGGTGCGTATACGATTGAAGTATTGCCGCGCCACAAATACGGCGAAGGCATGGGCCTGCAGCGTACGATCAGCGACATCGGCTATATTCTTGGACCTGTTTTTGCGGGCGCGGTTGCTGATTTCAGCGGATATGGCAATGCGGGCGGCATCGTTGCGACCATGTCTCTGACAGCTCTTGCAACACTGATCTTTCTGTTTGCCAGCCGGAATGCCTCCACCGGTCAGAAGGTCAAGAACTGAATTTTTTCACGGGCTGTTCAAGCGAAAGTGTTGGAGCGAGAGGGGGATGTGTAGCGCTACAGTCAGCAAGGTCCTGTATTGTATCCTTTAACAAGGAGCAGGCGGATGATTTCAGATCGTTTCGGCGGGGTTCACGATCCGGCGATGCGCGAAGCCATCGGCGATTATGAATTGGCTGTGCGCGCATTTCTGCGGCACAGGCCATCGATGGCGTCTCTGGATCTGGCGCTGATGCACCAGACCGATTTTCTGGCGCCTCGATTGCTGAAGGGATTTTTCAATTTGCTGCTGGCGCGCCGGGAGACGCTCGCTGCTGTCCGCGAGGATATTCCCTTCATCAAGGCGCGCGCAGTGCATGCGCCGGCCTCAGATCGCGATGTTGTTATGGCTGATGTTCTGGCTCTTGCTGTTGAAGGGGACAGCGAAGCTGCAATTGCGCAATTGCGGACATTTGCCGAGGCCAATCCTCACGATTTGTTGATTATAAAACTGGTGCATGCGCTGCAATTTATCACGGGACGCAGCGAGGAGATGGCCGGATTTACGGCCAGAATGCTGCATCATTGGTCACCCAATTCTGAAGGGTACGGCTATTTGCTGGGTTGCCATGCCTTCGGGCTGGAAGAACATGGCACGTTCGCGGAGGCTGAAGCGGCAGCAACTGCCTCGCTCCATTATGACAGGCAGGATCTTTGGGCGATGCATGCCCTCGCTCATGTTTATGAAATGAACGGTCGAAATCGAGAGGGCATTATCTGGGTAGAATCTGCGCGTGAGCTTTGGTGCGACGCGCCTAATTTCAGCTTTCATCTCGCCTGGCATCTCGCTCTTTTCAACCACAATGCGGGAAAGACCAATCGCGCCCTTGAGATTTACGATCTCGATGTCAGGGCTTCGAAAAGCGAAGACTTCAGGGATATTGCCAACGCTGCTTCGCTTTTATGGAGGCTGCGCCAGGATGGCGTCGATGTCGGGCGCCGGTTCGAAGAACTGGCGGCAATTGCTGAATGCCGCCGCGACGATGTCACGCTCATATTTGGCACGCTTCATCACCTGCTGTCTTTGCTGGCGGCCGGAAAGTTCGAGGCTGCCCGGGAATTGCTTTCGTCGATCGAAAGTACAGGAAAGCAATCCACAGGCACGCAAGCACGCGTCGCGCGTGAAATCGGCGCGCCATTGGCGCGCAGTCTGCTCGCCGTGGCAACAGGCGAAAGGCCAATCGATAACATCGCGCAGATGGTGTCTTGCCTGCCACAATTGGGGGGGTCCAATACGCAACGTGACGTGTTCATGCGGGAGCTCGCAATGCTTTCAATTGGCCGCGGTGACCAGAAGTCACTTGATGTCGTGCTCGGACAAAGGCATCTCAACCGGCGCGAAGATCGCTTCTTCCAGTTTGTCCAGGGCCAGAACCTGACCAATTCAAACGGGCCTGGACCGTCACGACGAGTTGCGTGATCGGGTCAAACATTGCATAGAAAATTCAGACGCAATGCCATTTTCGATCTTCAGAACGGCAGCCAGAGATGAATATTCCGCTTAAGGAAACTGCGATCGTCGCAAGGCGCATCCGTGATCCGCGTCTCGATTTCTTTCGTGGCCTTGGCATGTTCATTATTCTGATTGCGCATATTCCAAACAGCGCCTGGTTAAACTGGATCCCGGCGCGATTCGGCTTCAGCGATGCAGCCGATATGTTTGTCTTCTGTTCGGGGATGGCCTCGGCGCTGGCTTTTGGTTCAGTGTTTGTCGAGCGTGGCTGGCTTATGGGAACCGCCCGTATCCTGCATCGCATCTGGCAGGTTTATTGGGCGCATATCGGCTCCTGTCTGGTGTTGGGCGCGCTTGTCGTGACAGCCGATCAAATTTTTGGAACACATGAATATGTCGGCAAGTATACGTTCGACAAGATTTTTGACAACGCACCCGAACGCCTGCAACAATTGATGTCGCTGCGATACATTCCGGAGCTTTATTTCGATATATTGCCCATGTATCTTGTATTGCTCGCAATGGTGCCTGTGGTCATGGCGATAGCGCGAATTCACCACACTCTTGTCTTTGCTTGCATGATAGTGTTGTGGTGTCTGGCGTATGTCTGGCAGATAAATCTGCCAGCTCAGCCGGAAGGCGGTCGCGACTGGTATTTCAATCCGCTGGCTTGGCAACTGGTCTTCTTTAGCGGATTTTCTTTAGTGCGGGGGTGGTGGCCAGCGCCGCCACGCGATTGGCGCTTATACCATCTCCCTTGATGCGTGACTCGTTCTGGCTATCCAAATCAGTCGGTGTCTGATTCATTCGTGGCGAACGAGGAGGTTCGTCATGTCTTTGCCTATTCCCCTGCGCGCGGATTTCGACGCGAAAACGCTTCGGAGTTTGGC
>CAMDKB010000405.1 GCA_945901195.1 Rhizobium sp. Q54 | reverse complement strand
AGGCGATTTCATCGGCGCCCTTGAGGGCTTCCTCGTCAGTGTCTGCCGTATAGACGAGTGGCATGAAGGCCATGCCGCCGGGCAGACCATTGGAAACATAGTTCTCACGGTAAAGATCGAATATCTTCCGTACGTTCTCGTAAGGAGACAGGAAGGTTGCGAAGACATGGCCTTCGCGCGCGACCTTCTTGATATTCTCCTTGTCGTTTGTGCCGGTGATCCAGATACGCGGGCGCGGCTGCTGATACGGGCGCGGCCAGATATTGATCGCGCGTTTGTGCCAGAATTTGCCTTCGTAATTGAACGCGCCCTCGTGTTCGGTCCAGGCGCGGGTGACCATGTCGATACCTTCCCACAGGCGTTCATTGGTCTGTGTTGGATTGGCGTTGGACGCGAAGACTTCGTAGGTCACCCCGCGCACCATTCCGCATTCAACCCGGCCGCCGGATATGCAATCGATCATCGCCATTTCCTCGGCGATCCGAATGGGATCATCGCGATTGGCGACGGGATTGCCCAGTATGAGCAGCCGCGCATTTTTCGTCTGGCGCGCGAGAATGGCTAGCGAGAGAGGCGCTGCAGCGTTCACACATACCACGGATGAATGATGTTCATTGACCATGATATTGAGGCCGAGTTCGTCGGCGATCACGTATTCATCAAGATAGCGGTTGTAGAGTTCGTGCCCGAGTTTGGGGTCGAATAATTTGTTCGGCAAGGTCACGCGCATGGAGTCGATCTGATCATGCGGGGGAATATGGGGGTAGGGCATTTCGGTGAAGTGCCAGGCGTCCATGTCAATCTCCTGCCGGTCAGATATGTTGGCGCAAATCGCGCATGAACGCATCGGGCTGTTCTATATGCGGCAGATGAGCCGCCTCGCCAATGACGGTCATCGTCGCGCCGGGAATGGCAGCCCGGTATTTCTCGCCGTAGGCTACATCGACGATGCCATCCTGCGCACCCCAGACCAGATGTGTGGGAACAGTGATTCCATGCAACCGCGGTTTCAGTTTGGGGTTGTGCATGTAGGGGTTCCAGCAATATTTGGCGAGAGACTCGGTATTGCGGGCGATAATGTAGAGCTGCTCTTCGGGCATGGCGGCGAAATCGCGTTTGCCTTTTGCCGGATCGTGCCATTTGCGCTGCGTGACTTCAGCCTGTGGCAACACCCAGATATCGGCGATGTCACGATCTGTGGGTCCACCATGTTTGACGCCATAGGGATCAACGAGGATCAGGTTCTTGAAACGTGTGTCGTTCTTGGTCGCCATTTCCGCCGCAATCCAGCCGCCGAGGGAAAACCCCAACACAGTCGCGTTGCGTATATTCAGCAGGCGCAGCATGTTCAGATACAGATAGGATATATCATCCATGTTGGTGACCCAGTCCGGGCGGTTGGAACGGCCAAACCCGATGGGCGAGGGTATGATGATTTCGAATGATTTTGCCAGGTCCGCTACAAACGGCAGATTGCGCTCAAGTTGTTCTTCGCTTTCCAGCAGAACGAGCGGCGGCCCGGAGCCGAGGCGCAGCACTTCGATTTCGGCGTCTTCAATTTTCAGGGTCTGTGACATCCAGGACTTTCTCGGCCGCTTCCTCATTGTTTTGACTCAGGGTAGAATTTCCTTGGTCCGGTCGCAATGGCGTTTTCTCAAAAAGCTGATTTTCGACAGGATCAATCTGCGTGAAGACTGATTTCGTAAAGACTTGCGGGGCAGGCCAATATGGCCTTAACGTCCCCGATCAAAAGAAGCGCCAACTCCCGGAGGAACTGCGATGGCCGACGCAGCAACAGCAACCAATCCTGCTCGCGAAGCCTTTTACAAGAAAGTCGCGACCAAGGACCTTTCGCCACTCTGGACCACTACGCTGGTTCAGCCCGAGCCCGCCAAGTTCGTAAAAGCGCGCCCTCATTTATGGGATTTTGACGCTGTGCTGAAGCCACTCCTGCTGGAAGCAGGCGGACTCATTACAGCCAAGGAAGCCAACCGGCGGGTTCTGTCACTGGAGAACCCGGGCTTCGACAGCGGCGCACCGCGCATTCTGGAATCGCTGTATTCAGGCCTGCAGATGATCATGCCCGGCGAATGCGCCCCGGCGCACAGGCATACGCCCTCCGCGCTGCGCTTCATCATGGAGGGCAAGGGCGCGTGGACTGCGGTGAACGGTGAAAAGTCCTTCATGGAGCCAGGCGACTTCATCATCACACCATCGATGACCTGGCACGATCATGGCCATGATGGTGACGAGCCGTTCTTCTGGATGGATGGGCTCGATATTCCCATGGTCGCGACGTTTGGGACGATGTTTTTCGAGGCCTATCCGGATGACCGGGCGCCGCAGACCCGTCCGGCGGGCGATAGCCTCGCGCGCTATGGCGCCAACATGCGGCCGGTTAACGAAAGCTGGACGAAGCCGGAATCGCCGATCTTCTGGTATCCCTATTCACGCGCCCGCGAGGCTGTGGAATCTCTGAAAAACAATGGCGAATGGGACCCCTTCAACGGGGTGAAACTCGAATATATCGATCCCACACGCGGCGGTTCGGCGATGCCGACGATCTCGGCCTTCCTGCAAGTGCTGCCGAAGGGATTTCGCACGGAGGTTCAACGCACAACGGAAAATATCGTCTTTACGCCGGTTGAGGGCACAGGCCGTCTCATCGCCGGGGAGGGTGACAAGCAGGTGACGATCAGCTGGAAGCCACGCGATATCTTCTGTGTGCCGTGCTGGGTGCCCTACCGTCTGGAATCGGACGGCGAAGCGAGCTTGTTCAGCTATTCTGATCGTGTGGCCCAGCAGAAGTTGGGATTATGGCGCGAGCAACGCGGGAATGCGTAAGACCAACCGGCCGAAATCTCGACCTCGGCAGGTTGGTAAAGCGCAATAGCAACCGGGTACAAGACCCTATTCCGCGCCGGTCATTCCGGGGTTCGACACCATCCCTGCGGCCGGCGCGTTTGCGCCACGCGCAGCGCGTTTGGCGGGCGCTTCGCGCATCTCCCAATAATACTGGACGATTTCTTTCGGAGCCATGGCAACTTGCGATTTGCGTCCAAGGAAAAAGACGCCGTTGGCGGCATCGCTGTTTGCGGTCCTGGATGTGACACGGTCAAAGAAGCGGATCCAGAAGAAGGGCATGGTGAGCAAGGTCGAGATCTTGTTGCCCCAGCCAAAGCTGCGGAAGAAATAGCGCAGGGACCACAGCAATGATGTGCCTGCGCCGCCAACTGTTCCCGCGTCGATCTGCGAGAAATTGCGGAATAGCCAGCGATGGCCGTTGAGGCTGAAACGATGGAAGTCGAATGCGCCGCCGTGTACCTGCTGCATGAAGGGGGTATCGGCATAGACGAGTCCGTCATCGGCGATTACGCGATGAATTTCCTGAACCACGAGTTGCGGGTCCAGCACGTGTTCAAGCACGGCCTGTATCCACACTGCGTCAAAGCTGCCTGCCGCGAATGGCAATTGGTGCCCGTCCGCGACCAAGGTCGTCAGTTCAGTGGGGAAAACGTCGAGGCCTACAATATTGAGAGTAGTCGCGGCATAAAGTTCGCGTGTGCCCGAGCCGGCCGTGCCGCCGCCGACGACAAGCACTTTGGCATTGGGTTTATGGGCGAGGCTGCCGATCAGATCCGCAGCTTTGGCTTCTGCGGGCCGGTTTTCACCGTAGAGATTTTCGCGGAACCGGTCGAGAATACGTCCCGGCAGGCCCAGCGGGCGGACGATCGGTACGGCGCCACCTGCATAAGTGGATCGTTTGAATACGCTTGTCCCGAAATCGACCAGCACCGGTTGGCCGGACAGGTTCATGAATGGATCATGGCCGTATTCGCAATCCGAACCGGTGCAGAACAGGCCGATTTCGCGCTGTTCCAAGGCTGCCGCGCAACAGGGACAGCGCAGGAGGTTCAGTATTTCGGGAAGTTTCATGACTGCCATAGTGCACCAGAGCGATAGAGGATTTGTCAGCAGATAGAATATGTTCGGAAACGGAGCAGGTTAGCGCTGCGTCTCCCGTCCCTGCGTTGGTAGCAAGTCTTGCGCCCGGGATTGGCGAGCGTGCTGTAATCATCCCGCCGGCGTGATTGCTGTCCGAATCAAGGCGCTGTCTCTATCATGGCGACTGAGGGGACCGACCGGATTGAAACAATGACCTATGACAGGTTGCAGCATGGGAGAGCGCGGCTGGTTGAGCCAGCGCTTGGCGCTGCGGCAGGAACGCAAGGCAATAGTCGGGTTGAAACAG
>CAMDKB010000404.1 GCA_945901195.1 Rhizobium sp. Q54 | reverse complement strand
CCGGGACGACCCGGAAGCAAATTTTCAATCCGAGCGAATTGATCGTCGCGCAAAGCATGGCGTTCCATCACAAGCCTCCTTCAGGAAGGCTCCCCATGAATCACGCTTTCACTGATTTGCGAATCCCTTAAATGACGACAGGCCCTAGTCCTATTTCAATGTTCTTGAGCGACGTTGACGTTATTATGCAGCAAATCATATTTCGCCACAGCGAACGCACGCGCAATTGGATGACGGTCTCGCTGTTGTGCTTCGGAGCGGGCCTTACGCTGTTCGGGTTGCATGGCGGCGCAGACTGGTACTGGTTTATTGGACCGGGCATTTTCGTCTTCGGCGCTGGCTGGTCCGTCCTGATCAATCAAAAATCCGGATCGGTGATGTCGGACGAGACCCTTCGTGTCTTGTCCGGCGCATGGGACCAAACGATTGAGATCAGTCAGCTCGACCGTATCGTATTGCATGAATGGTCCGATGGACCGCCCGATGTGACCGCTGTGCTCAAAGGTGGCGGTAACGTGACAATTCCGTTCAGTTGTATCGGCCGGAAAGATGCATTTATGGATGCAATGAAACGGATGGCTGTGAAAGTTGAGAAGTCATAGAAAAAAATGCCTTCTCCACGCAATCTTGCGCAGAGAAGGCCATGAGATTTTGTTGACCTCAGATGCCGTGGTTGGGGTCGTGATACCATTCGCCAACCTTGCCGGTGTAACCGGCGGTTGCACCGGTGACGAGATGATAGCGCCCGTCCCTGTCCCGGCCGATGCGGCCTTCATCGCGCAGCCGGTCAATTTCTGCAGCGACCTCGCGGCCATCCTTGCTGCCGACGGCTTCCACAACGTGTGAGTAGTAGAGTGGGCCAGCTTCCAGCGCCTGTTCAACGGTCTGGAACCGGGCCGGGCCATCGAACACCTTGGCCGCGCAACGCGTGAAGATGATCTCGTTCCCGCGCCCGAATGGCTTGGTGCAATCGAAGCCAACTTTCGCGCCTGTGCGGCGGCCTTCCAGCGAAGGATCCATCGGCATGCCCATCATGCCCGACACCATCACCATGTCCTGATCGGCCTGGAAGCGTGTGCCAAGCGCCCATTCGACCTGCACATCGTTGCGGATGTCGATGTCTTCGTCGAATGCATAGATGGTCTTGATCTGCCGCATCGCGCCGAACAGTGCGAGCATGGCGTTGCGGGCTTCGCCATGAATGTGTTGTTTCAGCGAGATCCGCAATGTGCCCGAACCGCCCGAGACGGAACGCGAATAAACCGCGACGGGTTCACGTACGACATTCTTGAGGATCCGCATGGCGGTCGCTTCAACGCGCAGAGCCGTCATGCAGGCGGCGTCCGTTTCATGCAGCTTGAAAGCCGTGCCGTGCTGCAGGGTCTGATACATCACGTCCTTGCGCATGGTGATGGCGGTGCAGGTGAAAATCGGGTCCATGTGAATGGTGCCGTAATAACCCATATATTCACCAAACGGGCCTTCCGGCTCGCAATAGCCACGCTCGTCGAAATAGCCTTCCAGGATGATTTCCGCATCGGCAGGCACGAGAATGTTGTTGGTGAGGCTTTTCACCATGGGCGCTTCTTCGCCGCGCATGGTGGCGACCATGTGAAATTCCTCGCCTTGCGCACGCGTTGTGGCAGCGAAGAAGTCCAGCGGGTTGGTGCCAATCGTGAAGGTGACAGGCAGGCGCTCCTTGCGCCGCGCGCAGGCTTCATAGATGCGCTTCAGGTCCGACGGCGCTGTGATGTTGGTGCCGGTCTGGTAGCGGTTGCGTAGTGACAGGCGGCGGCTGCCCACATTCGAGCGGCCCGTGACCGGATCGATCACGTAATCGATGCCAGAAGAAATATAGCAGCTGCCGTCGAACTCATGCTGGGGATGGAAGGGCAGCTTCGTGAGATCGACATCCTTGCCGGTGATCTTGATGGCGTGGACCGGCGCTTCATCTGACGGCACTTCGACGGCTCTTTTAGGCGTCGCGTTGCGGTTGAGGAAGTCTTCGTAGAGTTTTTCGGATGTTGTATCGAGCGCTGCGATCAGGCGCTTGCGGCTGCCTGCCGCCTTGGCGATCATTTCCACCTTTTCCGGACCAGCCTGCTTGAAAAGCACAGCTTTGGATGTGTTCTCAATGATCGAGCTGAGGTCTGTCAGCGCCGTGGGTTCATTGCGGATTTCCACTTCGTCGAGCGAGATCAGCTTGTCGACGAAGGTCCGCAGTCTGAATTTCTCAAAATCAAATTCTTTGCCTTGCATGCCTGTTGCGGCCATGATTCCACCCATTTGCTACGTGTTGATTGGATGGCGGGATATTATACAGCGCGGCGAGGGAAGCAAGGGCGGGGAAAGCGTTTCAATGCGCCCAAGGCAGCAGAAGACGGGGTCGAGCAATTGGCGTTCGGCAACCGAAAACTCGCAGGGCGCGTCGCCTTCAGGATAAGCTCGCGCTATTCCCCATCCGTCTTCACGATCGCCCGAACTTTCTCCAGAATGTCCGGGGACGTTTTCACCGTCTCCTGCACAAGCCTTTCGATCTCCGCCGCCTTGATCGGCACGATGTCCAGCACCTGTTTCTCGCCCTCGGCGATAAATTCCTTGTCGGCCATCACAGCGTCGAAGGCGTTGCGAAGAATAGCGACGCGGTCAGCGGGTGTGCCGGGAGGCGCGAAATAGGGGCGTCCCGCCGCGCCGGGCGAGGAGATGAAGCGCAGCACTTGCCGCGCCTCTTCCGATTTCGCCAGTTCGTGGATCAGCGGCGCATCCTTCATTGTGGCGTCGCGAACAAGGCCGATCTGCGCCACGATGTTGAGCTTGCCCTCGCGCAGCCAGTCCGGATGCAATTGCGCGATGTTGGAATAGCTGACCCCGGCCCGTCCCTGAGCCTCGCCCCGCAAAAGCGCCAGATCGACCTCCGTGCCGGTGCGATATCCGGTGATTATCTTGAACTTTGTGCCCAGCACCTTGTTCATGGCGTTGGGATAGAGAAACGTGCCCGAGCCCGCCCCCGTCGCGCCCAGGGTGATTTCGCGCGTAAACGCTTCGTCGATGCTCTTGAATCCCGTTGCATGCCAGAAATAAAGCGCCAGATTGCTCAGGCCCATGGAGCCGAGCCAGTGAAATTTCGCCACATCAAAGCGCACACCACGACCGTCCACCATCTGGTGCATGGGAATGGTGTTGCCGATATTGCCTATGGTTGTGCCGTCCTGGGGTGAATTGTTGACGATGAAATTTGTCGCCAGCGTATGCCCGCCGCCGGGCATGTTTTTCACCACAATAGAGGGTTGCCCGGAAATATATTTCGGCATGAAGCGCGCCAGCGTGCGCGCAGCGCCGTCGTAGGAGCCACTCGCGCCAGTGCTGACGATGATCGAGATGACCTTGTCCTTGTAGAAGTCATCTGCACGGGCAGCGTGGGTTGATAGCGCAAGAAAAGCAGCAGCAGCGGCGCTGAAACGCATCACTCGATCACAATGCCGCTGTCTTTTACAACCGGTCCCCATTTGGCGATTTCGTCCTTCACCAGTTTGGCGAATTCCTCGGGTGTATTGTGGAGAGGATACATGCCGAGCGCGCCGAGTTTTTGCTTGATGACCGGATCTTCCGTGGAAGCGACAATGGCCTTGTGGATTTTCGCGATGATCGGCTGCGGTGTGCCGGCAGCGACGATGATGCTCTGCCACGTGGACATTTCGCCAATACTGGAAAGACCTGGATAGGAGTGCAGAGGTTTCAGATCGGGGAAGACTTCGAGCGGGCGGTCGTTCATCTTGGCGAGCGCACGCAGTCGGCCGTCCTTGATGAGATTGAGATGGGGCGCAATGCCATCCACCGCATAATCGATACTGCCATCAAGCAGGCCAACCACAACATCCGGGCTGCCTTTATAGGGGACGAAGGCCGCTTCAAACCCGGACAGTTTGGTGAAGAGATAACCGGCAAGGCGCGTGGGGATGATACCTGCGCCATAATTCAGCTTGCCATTGTTGGCCCGCCCTTTGGCAATCAGTTCTTCCACTGTCTTGGGTCCATTGGCGGGCACGATAAGGATGGACGTATTCAACGCCGCCAGCGAGATCAGCGCAAAATCCTCGACCTTGTAGGAAACCCCGGTTGTCTTGATGGCGTTCAGAACCAGGGTCATGTCCATCGCCATCAGCCAGGTGTAGCCGTCGGGCGTGGAACGCGCGACCGCTTGCGCTGCAATAGCGGAATTGGCGCCCGGGCGATTTTCAATAACGATCTGCTTGCCCCATTGCTC
>CAMDKB010000403.1 GCA_945901195.1 Rhizobium sp. Q54 | reverse complement strand
ATTTGAAATCGGCACATTCGTATTTCGAACTGAAGGTGTTGGCGAAAGAGTGGTTGCGCATGATGAATTCCTGCTTGCCAATAGTTCGCATTGGTTCGTTCATGAAATCGTGCACATGTGGAAGCGCGTGCTGAAGCGGCTTGATGTCACGTCGCGGACAATCGTGTCTCTGATTGAGCCAGGTTCCTGCTTTGCAGGTACGTTCGCTGAAGTCGTCTTTGCATCCGATCGTTCCTATATGCTGATTGGGCAAATGGATGGAGACAACAAATCACCAGCACACATGATGCTGGGCGGGATGAATTTTGGCCATTATCCCATGAGCAATGGTTTAACGCGGCTCCAGTCGCGCTTTTATGGTGCCCCCGAGCAGATTGAAGGTCTGGCAGCCATGGATGGCAAGGTACTTGGTGCTGAAGAGGCCGAGGAACTGGGTCTGATAACGTTCGCACTCGACGATATCGACTGGACAGACGAAGTGCGTATGTTCCTTCAAGAGCGCAGCAGCTTTTCTCCGGATAGTCTCACTGGTCTTGAAGCCAATCTGCGCTTTGTAGGTCCTGAAACCATGGAAACGAAAATCTTCGCACGGCTCACTGCATGGCAGAACTGGATCTTCCTACGCAGCAACGCTGTGGGCGAAGAAGGCGCTTTGCGCCGCTATGGCACAGGACAAAAGCCTGTTTATGACATGCGTCGTGTTTGAACGATCTGAGGCACTCACAGGAGAACGCCATGCTTGATCTCATCAATGTCGATTATTCCACGCAGATACCAAACAACGTGGATCTTGCCAACGACCGGCAATTGCTGCGCGCGCTTGGGAAATGGCATCCCGGTTACATCGACTGGTGGAAAAGCATGGGGCCAGAAGGGTTTCAGGAAAAGTTGGTTTATTTGCGCACGGCAATTTCTGTCGACCCCAAGGGTTGGGCGAAATTTGATTATGTGCGGATGCCTGAATATCGCTGGGGCATATTGCTTGCGCCGCAGGAAGAAGGGCGCAAGGTTTCATTTGGGGAACACATCGGTGAGCCGGCATGGCAGGAAGTGCCGGGCGAGCATCGTGCAATGTTACGCCGCCTTATCGTGATTCAGGGCGATACAGAGCCTGCTTCTGTCGAGCAGCAGAGGCATTTGGGCAAGACCGCACCATCCCTTTACGATCTTCGCAATCTCTTTCAGGTGAATGTGGAAGAGGGCCGCCATCTCTGGGCGATGGTTTATCTGTTGCACAAATATTTTGGACGCGATGGCCGTGAAGAAGCCGATGAACTATTGGTGCGCCGCTCCGGCGACGCAGACAAGCCGCGCATGCTCGGCGCATTCAATGAAGAGACGCCGGACTGGCTGTCGTTTTTCATGTTCACTTTCTTCACGGATCGTGACGGCAAGATGCAGCTGGAAAGTCTCGCGCAGTCTGGCTTTGATCCGCTCTCGCGAACCACTCGGTTCATGCTGACCGAAGAGGCTCATCATATGTTTGTTGGTGAAACCGGCATTGGACGCATTATCCAGCGCACTTGCGAGGCGATGAAGCAGGCGGGCATTCACGATGCCAGCGATGTTGCGAAAGTGCGTGCGCTTGGGGTCATAGATCTGCCGACCTTACAGAAGAAATTGAACCTGCATTACTCCTTGACGCTCGATCTGTTTGGTTCGGAAATTTCGACGAATGCTGCGAATTTCTACAACGCAGGTCTCAAGGGCCGTTATCGCGAAAACTCCATCAACGATGATCATCGCCTTACCAACTCGACGTATCCGGTGTTGAAATTCATTGACGGTAACATCCAGCACATGGACGAACCCGCGTTGACGGCTCTCAACATGCGGTTGCGCGATGACTATTCGGAAGATTGCGCCAAGGGCGTCGAACGCTGGAACAAGATCATCGAGAAGGAAGGGTTTGCGTATCGGCTGGCGCTGCCGCATGTGGCGTTCAACCGGAAGATTGGTGAATTCCGCAACATGGAGGCATCGCCCTCGGGGATCGTCCTACCAGCTGCTGATTGGCTCAAGGCAAAAGATGAATATCTGCCTTCAACGTCCGATGGCGACTACATTGCTTCCCTGATGAAACCGGTCATGGAAGCCGGTAAATATGCGCCATGGATTGCGCCGCCGCGTCAGGGTATCGACAATAAGCCCGGTGAGTTCGAATATGTGAAATTCGTGGCTTGATAAACAAGTCTGCGCATTTCGGGACGGGCCGGTATTGTCGGCCCGTGTTTCCTTGAGGGGTAGTGGACCGCAGCGATGAGCGCAGCAGCAGCCGAAGTGTTGAAGCAGCATCTGATTGATCCGGAAGTTTGCATTCGTTGCAACACGTGCGAGGAGACGTGTCCGGTTGGCGCGATCACGCATGATTCCAACAATTATGTTGTCGATGCGTCGAAATGCAATTTCTGCATGGATTGTATTTCCCCTTGTCCTACGGGCTCTATCGATAACTGGCGGGTCGTGAAATCTGCCTGGGGAATTGATGAACAATTTGGATGGTCTGAGTTGCCTGTCCAGGAGGCGATTGCGCCGGCGGCCACCGGCGGGCAGCTTGAAGCCATTGACGTAGAGGCGCAGGCGCTGATTGCCGAGGCCCAAAATGGGGCTGGCGGCAGGGCCGTTGCGGCCTCTTCCGCTGCAAAGCCTTCGGTCAATCTCTTTAATCGTGACAGGCCTGCCATGGCGATTGTTGCCGGCAACTTTTGTCTGACAGATGAAAGCGCCGACAACGACGTTCGTCATATCATCCTTGATTTCGGCGATACCCGCTTTCCGGTGCTTGAAGGGCAGAGTGTTGGCATCGTAATGGCGGGACTGGATGGGAATGGCGCGCCTCACCCTATCAGGCTTTATTCCGTCGCGAGCCCACGCCATGGCGAGCGGCCGAATACGAACAACATTGCGTTGACGGTGAAACGCGATGGTCCCGGCTTGTGTTCGAACTATTTGTGCGATTTGAAAAAGGGAGACAGGGTTGCCGTTACCGGCCCCTTCGGTGCGACATTCCTGATGCCCAACGACAGCAGCGCCAACATCATCATGATCTGCACGGGGACAGGTTCGGCTCCGTTTCGCGGGTTTACCGAGTGGCGGCGGCGGATGATGCCTGAGGCGCAGGGCAGAATGTTGTTGTTCTTCGGTGCGCGGCGTCCGGAAGAATTGCCCTATTTCGGGCCATTGCAAAAAGTTCCAGAGACATTGCTGGGGAAGTATTTTGCCTATTCGCGAATAGCCGGTGAGCGCAAGATCTATGTGCAGGATCGTATGCGCGAACAATCGCCCCTGTTGGCGGGCCTGTTGAAAAGTGGAGCTACCCATATTTATGTTTGTGGACTCAAGGGAATGGAACAGGGTGTGGATGCGGCACTCGATGATATTTGCCGCGGGGAGGGAATGGCCTGGCGTGAACTGCGTGAAAGCATGCGCAATGAAGGGCGTTATCACGTCGAGACTTATTGAACGTAGCCGGGAGGGATAGATGAGCGTAGGTGGTCAGTTCAGCGCGCGTGAGCGTGATCCTGCAGTCTTGTTTTCCAAACCTCTGGTGGAGGTGTTAGATCATATTGGTGGAGCAAAATTGTATCGCTCGCGGCAGGCCTTGCCCGCCTATGAAAGGTGTATCTGCGAATGGTTGGTTCGCTGGGCAATGCAAACGCCGGGGCGGGATTTTCTTCTCGAGCGCGAAAGTTATGAGCCTGATGCGCCATGGCGGCGGATGAATTACGCTGATGCTCTTCAAAAAGTTGAAGCTATTGCGACATGGATACTGGGCGCGGGACTGACTGCTGACAGGCCTGTTGCCGTGTTGTCGGACAATTCAATCGACCACGCCTTGCTGTCACTGGCCTGCGCGCATTCGGGTGTGCCCATCTCGTCTATTTCCCCGGCGTATTCCCTGCTGTCCAAAGATCACGCCAAGCTGAAATCCATCATCAGCCAGTTGACGCCTGGGGCCATTTACGTTGCAGACACGAAGGCTTTTGCGCCTGCCCTTGCTGCGATCAGTGGTTTGCACGATGCGCGAGTCATCGCAGGCGTCAACGCAGCGAGTGGACAGACCGGGTTCGCCCAATTGCTGGAGCGTACTGACAAAGGCGCTGTGACAAAGGCGTTTGCAGATATTACGCCCGATACAATCGCCAAGATATTGTTCACTTCCGGTTCAACAGGTGAGCCCAAGGGCGTGAAAAACACCCAGCGTATGCTCACATCGAGCCAATTGTCCAAGGCGATGGGTTGGCAATTCCTGGCCGCGACACCGCCCGTTACACTGGACTGGTTGCCCTGGAGCCATACGTT
>CAMDKB010000402.1 GCA_945901195.1 Rhizobium sp. Q54 | reverse complement strand
AGCCAGGATTGGAGCCAGTGCTTCATGAACGAGCCATCCGCCAGAAATGGGCAGCTGGCAATGGCGGCTGCTATCGCGGAGGTGAGCCCAGATTGGATGATTCCAAAAACGAAGTGAGCGTAGCGACGGGGAATTCCCAACATATCAGTCTCACGCAATTGAAGAAGCGCATGCCGCGCCCGTTGCTGAGCGATGAGTGACGCGCCACGCCGGGTCAACTTCTTTTTTGCTGAAGCCGAAGTTTCATGTTCACTTACATCTAAACCAATAGCTTCAGCCATTGCATGAAGCCACAATGCACTTGTGATCTGCGTTTGTATGCGAACATTGGATATTGGTGATCTTGGACCCCTCGCCGGCCCCCAGTCGGCCCCCATTGACACAATCCACACGCCACGGGAAGCTTTGGCCCTGGCTGTCATGAAGAGGGTGAAATCAATTTGCCCGCCGGTCAGCGCCGGGAGGATTTCATGCGACTTGTTTTGTTTCGCGATGGGTCACATCCTGAATTGACGCCGGGTCTGCTGACGCCGCGCGGCGTGGTCGATATTTCTGGTGTTGTGAAGAAAAGCTATACGCCGCAGTTGACCATGCAGGGGTTGATTGACGATTTCGATCAGCTTCGTCCGGCGCTTGCAAAGCTTGAAAGTGAAGGCCCGGCGATTGCGCTTTCAAGCGTGCGGCTTGGTCCGCCATTGCCGCGTCCGGGCAAGATCCTCTGCTGCATCGCCAATTACTGGGAACATGCGCAGCGCGAGGCGCGACCGCTTAACATGTTCATGAAAAACCCCGATGCTGTCGTGGGACCGGGCGACACGATCATGCTGCCAGATTATACCGTGCCGTATATGTTCATGCATGAAGCCGAACTAGCGCTGGTCATCAAAGGCCCCGCCAAGATGGTGAAAGCCAGGGACTGGAAAAGCGCGATCTTTGGTTATACCTGTCTCATCGATGTGTCTGCGCGCCAGGATGGGCGGCGTACATGGCCGGCGACGCCGCTGGCCAGCTGGCTTGGCAAATCATTCGATACGTTTGGGCCTATAGGCCCCTGCATCGCCACGGCTGATGAAATTGACGATCCCAATGATCTCATCGTGCGTTTCTGGAACGATGGGCAGCTCAGGCACAATTACAACACCGACGACATGGAACATCGTGTGCCCGATCTCGTGGAATTCGCCACGACCGTGATGACCATGAACTCGGGCGATCTGATTGCCTGCGGCACCAACCATGAAGGGCTCGGCGCGGTTCAGGATGGCGAAATGGTTGAAATCGAAATTCAGCATATTGGGAAGATGACGCTGAAAGTCGCGGATCCCCTGAAACGCTCATGGGAGCGCGGCGTCTACATGGGCGCAGATTCTACCAACGTGGAAGCAGTGAAGCGGCATCGTCCGAATGGCGGGCCGACAGTGACGGGAGCGCTTTAGGCTTAATCAAATCCCGGAGGCGGGACAAATCCCTGATAGTCCGCCTCCAGCATTTTGGCGAAATGGATGGTCGATCGATCTGCATATTGCGGGCCGATGATCTGCACACCGGCAGGCAGTCCGCTGGCCGTAAAGCCGATAGGTGCAACACTGGAGGGCAAATACGAGACGCCGGAATATCCCGCCCAGAATGTTTCCATCATGGCCGGATATTGCTTGCCGTTGATCGTGGAGAAACGTTCGTAAGATCCCTTGTGATCATGTTTGAATGCGGCGGTCGACATGACCGGAGCCAGCATCAGATCATAGTCCTTGAAGAATTCATGCCATTTCCAGCGCATGGCTGTTCGCTTTTCATCAAGGCGCAGCCAGTCGCCATGGCGAATGGTTGCGCCACGCAGGCCGCGCGCCTGCACGCTGTCATCATCAGGGCTGAGCGCTGCAGCGCGTTCCAATGCCTGGGAATAGGCGGCATCGGGGTTGCGGCCAGATGTAGCGGCGCGAAGCATGACATCGAAAGTGCGATGGGCGTCGTCCATGTCAATATCCGGGCGTGCGCCGATATTCACGGAAGCTTTCTGTTTGCCCAGAAAGTCCGCGAGCTTTTGCAGCAGGACTTTATATTCGTCATCAACCGGCGCTGTGTCGTCGCCGAAGATGATGGCAATTTTCATTTTGCGGAAGGACTTGTGCCGGGGAGCCGGCAGTTTCAGGGCAAGACCGGCACTGTCGATTTCATCGGGTCCGGCAATAATATCCAGCCCCGTGGCCAGATCGTCAGCGCTACGGGCCAATGGCCCGATCACGGAAATATCAGCTTGGCGCAACGCCCCGCCCATGGCGTGGCCGCGTGGCGGGCAAATGCCCCAGGTCGGCTTGTGGCCAAACAGTCCACAGAAATGGGCGGGATTGCGGATTGACGAAGCAATGTCTGATCCCATCTCAATCCCTGTGAGGCCAGCCGCCAGGGCCGCCGCTGCGCCGCCGGACGATCCACCGGGGGTCCGGGTCAGGTCCCAGGGATTATTCGTTGATCCGTAGATTTCGTTCCAGCTCTGGGAATCGGCCAGCAGCATGGGGACGTTGGTTTTGCCGAACAAGGTTACACCTGCACCAAGCCAGCGCTGCACGGCCAGCCCATCCTGTCCCGCAATCGAATCCTTATAGGCCGGAACGCCCCATGTCGTGGGAAGCCCCTGGACATCATTGGATTCCTTGACGGTCATGGGGACGCCGTGCAGAGGCCCCCAGACTTTACCCTTCGCCAAGGCCTTGTCGGCAGCGCGGGCGCGTTTTTTCGCGCGGGGAATATCGGTTGCTATGATAGCGTTCAGCCGGGGGTTGTAGCGTTCGACCCTTGCAAGATAGTGGTCAAGCAATTCCGAACAGCCGACCTTGCCACGCCGGATCATGCGGGCCAGCGATCGGGCGGACTGGAAAGCGATGTCTGTCATGGTGCGGGTTTCCCGAGGATTTTTGGCAGCCTATAATAGTCGGCAGGAGCTGGAAACCCGCGCGACAAACCCGCCCGGACCAAGCTTTCCGGACCCTTGCATTTCGGCTTTGGCGCGGGCAGTGTCCAGCCGGAAGGCTGGGGGCTTGCGCGGTTTGCGCAATCCACCTATCGCCACAGCAATAACCGGGGCTCACGCCCCTTCCGGGAGGCTTCCATGTCACTGGCCACTTTGAAATTTTCCACGATCCTGTTTGGTCTGGGGCAGGCGTTGAAGCTTTCTGCCTGGCAGCATCCCTCGTTTCGCAAGCGGCTGCTGGAGCGCAATCTCGTTGCCCAGCTCAAAGCCCGCGACGAGGAAATCGGGCGCTGGTATCAGATCAAGAACGGCCGTGTAAGTTCGCGCAAGGGTATTCACCCCAATCCCGATGTAACGCTGAACTTCAAGACAGCCGCCGATGGCGCCCGGCTTTTGATGCCGCCGATCAACTGGCTTGAGCAGATCAATGCGCAGAAGGATTTCATCCTGACTGTCGATGGCGAGGAAGATCTCACCAACTGGTTCGCGCAGACGATCATGCAAAGCCAGACGGCGGGCTGGAAGGCTGGCACCATGATGCCCAATGGCGAGATGCGCTATTGCAACATGACCAACGGTGGCCCGGTCTTCATCTATGTGAAGGAAGGCCGCATCGTGCGCATGACCCCGATCGACTTTGATGAAAAGGATCCCGCGCCATGGACCATCAAGGCCAAGGGACACAGCTTTACGCCGCCGCGCAAGACAACGCTGGCGCCGCACGGGCAGAACGCCAAATCCATCATCTATGCGCCCAACCGCTTGCTGAAGCCCATGAAGCGCGTGGACTTCGACCCGAAGGGCGAGCGTAATCCGCAGAACCGGGGCAAATCCGGCTATGTCGAGATTTCCTGGGAAGAAGCGCTCGACATGGTGGCGGGCGAAATCAAGCGCATGAAGCGTGAATTCGGTCCGGGATCCATCGCGGTGTCGCATGGTTCGCATCATACGTGGGGAAATATCGGCTATTACCTCTCGGCGTTGTTTCGCTTCTCCAACGCTGTGGGGATGACACGTGTGCATCACAATCCCGATTCCTGGGAAGGCTGGTATTGGGGCGCGGTTCATCACTGGGGCCATACCTTGCGCGTTGGGCAATCGGAGACATACGGCACGGTGGAAGATTGTCTCCAGAACGCTGAGATGATCGTATTCTGGTCGGCAGATCCGGAGACGACGTCAGGGTCCTATGGCGCGCAGGAGGGCACGATCCGCCGCCAATGGCTGAAGGATAACAAGCTCGGCATCAAGGTCGTGCATGTCGATCCCTTTTATAATTCTTCAGCGCAATTCCTGCCCGGCAAATGGTTCGCGCCCAAGCCCACCACATCTGTCGCAATGGCAAT
>CAMDKB010000401.1 GCA_945901195.1 Rhizobium sp. Q54 | reverse complement strand
CCATCATTCTTAGCGCCGAATGGCTCCAAGGTGAACCCGCGACAGCATGGAACGTTTTATTGCCCGCGAACAAGCCCCGCCCGGTCGAGCGCTGCTTTCTGTCGCGCGGCCATCGCATCGGCGTCGAACCCTTCGCGCAAAACATCCGTGAACATCTGAAAAAAGTTCAACCTGGCATCCAGATGCAGCATGGCCCCGCCAAGTCCGATAGCGGCGCGGTCCATGAACACAAATTCGCGGGGAATAGTTACGGGGCCATATTTTTTCAGTCCTTCATGAACACGCATGGCTTGTTCGCGACCGTATTCACCGGGCGAGACGCCCTCCGCAATCGGGCGCACGCGATTATCCAGCATGGGTCCATAGATGAACTTCGCCCAGATGCTGAGGACATCCACGAGTTCGCGCTTGAGTCCACGAAATCCCCAGGTTTCGTAGGCGCCGGCAATCTTGTCGGTGTCTTCGTCGCGCAGGCCTTCATAGAGGTCGACCACACCCTTCACGAAAGCGGGCGGGAAGATGCGGATGCAGCCGTAATCGAGAAGGTTTATGCCCGCTGCTTTCCTATCTTCGCGGAATACAGTGTAATTGCCCAGATGTGGATCGCCGTGGATGATGCCAAGTCCGATAAACGGATGCCACCACGCCCGGAACATGGCGCGGGCAATCGCGTTGCGCTCCTCTTGTGAGGCTTGCGTGAAATCCATCAAAGGCGCGCCATCGAGCCAGGATAATGTCAGCAGCCGCCCGGTTGAAAGTTCTGGCGTGACTTCTGGAACCCGCACGTTCGTGTCGGTTGCGTCTGGCCCGCAGAGAATATCACGATAAAGCGAGACGTGTTTGGCTTCCCTGATGTAGTCGAGTTCCTCGCGCACGCGTGCGCCGATTTCCTTCGACATCTCTCGCGTGTCTACCGCGCCATTGAAGAGCCTGCGGAGAGAAAACACCCATTCCAGCTGCTTGAGATCAGCTTCCACGACAGACTTCATATCCGGATATTGCAGTTTGCAGGCCAGCTGTCGGCCATCGAGCGAGGTGGCGCGATGCACCTGGCCCAGCGAGGCAGCGTGGGCAGGCTGCAGGTCGAAGCTGCCAAACTTCTGCCGCCAGTCCACACCCAGTTCCGCCTGCATACGCCGCGTCACGAAGGCGGACCCCATGGGCGGCGCATTTGCTTGCAAGGTGCGGAGCTTTTCGGCGAGATCGGGCGGCAGCGCTTCCGGGATGGTCGCCAGAAATTGCGCGACCTTCATCATCGGTCCCTTGAGCGTGCCGAGCGCCGCCACCAGCGCATCGCCATTGCCTGCAGTCAGCCCGCGGCCGCCGCTGAGCCGCGATCCCGCGACTCGCGCCGCGACGCCGCCGACTCTGGCGCCTACACTCGCATATCGCCGCGCCCGGGCGGATATCCGGTTGCTTTCGGGGTCGTCTGTTGAATTCATGGCCATGGGTTCTGAGAGGAAACTCATCATTTGGGGCTGTAGGGGCATAAAGTCGAGATGCGCTATGGCGTAATGCGCACTTTCGCCCTACATTGTGTCTGCGGTGCTGCGGGGTGCGTGAGGATATGTATTCCCGGGGCCTTATCGATCTCTAAGGGAGCTGTCCCTGGTCTGGTCCGTGGACCTAATCACATGGCGCCCACCTACGTTGTAGGTTCCCGGGATCGATGATCCCACGGCTTTTGTGGCCCGCACTTCTTTTTACGAAGTATCCGGCGGGATACCGCTCGCGCGCTTGGAGCATCGCGCGAAAAGTGGTCCCGGTTTTTCGCAAAAGCGATGCTCTACATATGTGGAATCGCTGATCTAATGCGCATGCCGGAAGGTTTCATGCAAAACGCCAAATCCGAACTTCGCAAGGCCGCGCTGGCCCGCCGCAAGGCAGTGCCGGCCGATGTGCGCCAGGCATTCGCAGAGCGGCTGGCAATTGAAGGCGTGAAGATTGCCCGCCGCGCCATTGTGAAAAATGTGGCCGTGTTTCTCCCCATTGGTTCGGAGCCTGACACGCGATTGCTGCTGGCTGCGCTCGATTATCACCAGTTCAATACGTTATTGCCGGTAACCCAGGAGCCCGGCGTGCCGCTTGTGTTTCGCCGCTGGCGTGAAGGGCAGCTTCTCATCGAGGGCCCCATGGGTCTGCGCGAACCCTCCGTCCGACTTCCTGAGAGTGTTCCCGATCTGACTTTTGTTCCGCTCGCCGCCTTCGACCGACGCGGCTACCGCATCGGTTATGGCGGCGGCCACTACGACGCCACGCTTGCGGCCCTGCGCATGAGCCATCCCGGGCCAGCGATCGGGATTGCTTTTTCGGTTCAGGAAATCGAGCGGGTGCCGGAGGAAGGTCACGATCAACCGCTCGATTTTGTTTTCACCGAAACCGCAATGATCGATTGTTCGCTGGCATGGCAAGCGCCATCGTAAGCGCATGTGGCACACATTGGCCCGCTTGACGAAAGTGGAAAGCGGACTTTCGCCCGACCTTGGCCCTGGAAGCCCGCAATTTCGAGTTTCGGATTAAATAATTTTGGACGAACGTGCCGTTGCGGTCTATGGCTGGTCTCATGAGCCTTCGCCTTCTTTTCATTGGTGACATCGTCGGTCGTTCAGGTCGCGCCGCCCTGTTGCGGCATCTGCCCGTATTACGGGAACGCTATGCTCTGGATTTCGTTGTGGTGAACGGCGAGAACGCTGCAGGCGGCTTCGGTATCACCGAAGTGATCTGCGATGAATTTCTGGCCGCCGGGGCCGATTGTGTCACGCTGGGCAATCATGCATGGGACCAGAAGGAAGCCTTGGTTTTCATCGAGCGCCAGCCGCGGCTCATCCGGCCCGGAAATTTCCCCCGTGGCACGCCTGGCCGGGGCGCGGGACTATTCGAAACAAGAAATGGCGCGCGTGTGCTCGTCATGAACCTCATGGGCCGCATTTTTATGGATCCGCTCGACGATCCCTTTGCCGTCGCCGACCGTGAACTGGAAGCCTGTCCGCTGGGTATGGCGTGCGATGCCGCGATCATCGACATGCATTGCGAAACTACCAGCGAAAAATATGCGATGGGCCACTTTGCTGACGGCAGGGCGTCGCTTGTGGTTGGCACCCATACGCACGTGCCCACTGCCGATGCGCAGATATTGCCCGCAGGAACTGCGTTCCAATGTGACGCCGGAATGACCGGCGACTATGATTCGGTGATCGGTATGGTCAAGGATGAACCGTTGCATCGCTTCACGCGGCGCATCTCGTCGGGACGGTTTCAGCCTGCAGAGGGGGAGGCCTCGCTCTGCGCTGTCGCTGTCGAAACCGGCGATGATGGCCTTGCGCGCAAAATAAGTCCGGTCCGCATCGGGGGAAGACTACAATCCATCTTGCCGGATTTCTGGGATCAACGATAATACGCCAAACGGGAGTCGTTCCCTTGCTGCTGGCATTCGCAAGACGCACAAGCCGAATCTGTTCGTTCGCAACGATAATCGTTGCCGTATCGGGCGCTGTCGGTTTGACTTTCGCCAGCCCCACCGCCGCGCAGCCGCAGATTCTGCGCCGACTCTTGCCGCAACCAAAAGAATCAGTGCCCCCGCTGGTTTGCGAGGATGCGCGCGATATTATCGAGCCTGATCGGCAACTGCTGCAAGCGATGCGCAATTCGTTTGGCAAGGTCTCCTACGAATCCAGCCGCAACGCCAATCCGGAAAATTGCCTCTATCCGGTCAAGTTTCTGAATTTCGGCAAAATGGATTTGCTCGTCACGACCGGCAATGAACCTGATGAATTATGCGCGCTGTGCACGGCTAAAGTTTCCGCGCATTTTCTGCGCAACAAACCCGGCACGCCCAAGGTGCTCGCCCGACATGTAAATTTCGCACGGATCGGTCCGGGTGGCGACACAGGCACAATCACGCCCATCGAAATCGGTGGAAGCGAGGGCATTGCCTTCGAAACCACAACCGAATATGCGGGGAATACCTACAAAAATCTCCACATATTTGTGTTCGACAAATTCAGCGTTGTCGAATTGAAAGATTCCCAGCGCATTCCTACCGGGTTCAACAATGAGGATCACGTCGAGGACAAGAAGGCGGTGATCGACGCCAGCGGAGTCTGGAAAATCGACCCCCGGCGCCCCCGCGAAATCGCAATCGAGTACAAAGTCGTGGCGGGCGGCAAGACGGAAGAGGCCCGTGTCGTATGGACCCGCGAGGGTAACAAGCTCGTGCGCAAGGGCAATGTGCCCAAAGTCCTGCTTGAAGAACCAGACGCCAGGCAGGGCGAGATGGGCGAGAATTGAAGCGATCGATAACGCTGACTATTCGTCCTTCGTCATTTTTTCACGCACCCATGCAGGCAATCTTGCAGGACGTCCATTGGCGATGCAG
>CAMDKB010000400.1 GCA_945901195.1 Rhizobium sp. Q54 | reverse complement strand
GGCATGGCGGCGACCTCGCGAAACGAAAGCCCGCAAGGATGCCGTCAAAACAATTTTGATATCGAGACCAGACCAAAACCCCGGATTTGTGCGTCAGGTGAATGTGTTACCGTTAGCCCAAACCCAAACGTTGGGACACCAGTGATGATGCAACTCAAATGACGCTCATAACGCGGCGAACTTTCCTGCGCGGGGCTGGCGCGAGCATGCTCTCAACCGGCGGGCTTGGAGCCTATGCCATAGGTATTGAGCCTCAGCTGATGCTCAATGTGACAAGCTATGCGCCACAGATTGCGAACTGGCCGGCCGATTTGCTGCTTCGCATTGCTGTGATTGCAGACATTCATGCCTGCGAGCCCTGGATGTCTGCCGCGCGAGTGCGCGACATTTGCCTCACCGTCAATGAATTGCAACCGGACGTGATCGTCATCCTCGGAGATTTCTCAGGCGGGCATACCCTCGTCAGCGGGCCCGTTATGCCCGATGCCTGGGGCGAGGCCCTATCCGTGCTGCACGCGCCGCTCGGCGTCCACGCCATCCTGGGCAATCATGATTGGTGGCATGGGCCGCTTCCGAATATGCGAAGCGACGATGCCAATGGCGTTCGCAATGCGCTGAAGGCCGCCCGCATCACGGTTCTAGAAAATGACGCGATCCGCTTGCACAAGGACGGCAAACCGTTCTGGCTTCTGGGTCTTGCCGATCAGATTGCCGTGCGTATACGCCGTGGGCATTTTCAGGGACTGGACGATCTCGAGGGGACCATGAGCAGGGTTACCGACGATGCGCCAGCGATTCTGCTTGCCCATGAGCCTTTTGTGTTTTCCCGTGTGCCGGAGAGGATAGCTCTGACGCTGTGCGGCCATACGCACGGTGGGCAGGTGCAGATCCCCTTCATGGCTTCACCTGCGGCGCGGCGTGTCCGCGCCGACTGGGTCTACGGCCACATCATTGATTCAGACCGCCATATGATCGTCTCCGCGGGGCTCGGAAACTCAATCTTTCCGGTTCGCTTCATGCGGCCGCCAGAGATCGTCGACATCAAGCTCGGCAGTCTGGCCCTGGCCTGAATGCGTTGAGGGGCTGAAGATCAAAGAAAAACCCGCACCCTTTCAGGTGCGGGGCCGTTCCCCCAGTCAAGTCGTTGACGCCGTGTTTAGCGGACGATCACCTTCGCGCCGGGCTTTACCCTGTTCGCGAGATCGATCACGTCAATATTGCGCATGCGAATGCAGCCCGACGATGCGTTGCGGCCGATCAGATGCGGTTCGTTGGTTCCATGGATGCGGTAAAGCGTGTCCTTGTTGCCCTGATAGAGATAGAGCGCGCGCGCACCCAGCGGATTGTCAGGGCCGCCGTTCAGACCGCCTGCCGCGAGCGTGGGGGCCAGATGTGGCCAGCGCTGAACCATTTCGGCCGGCGGAACCCAGCGCGGCCAATCGGCGATGCGGTTCACTGTCGCTTCGCCAGTCCAGCCATAGGCTTCCGAACCGGTCGCAGCGCCGTAGCGCACAGCCTTCTTGTTGCCGAGCACGAAATAGACGAAATTCTGCTTGGTATCGACGATGATCGTGCCGGGGGCTTCGCTGCCCGTGAACTCGACTTCATACCGCTGATAATTCAGCTCGAGCTCGAAATTCGGAACTTTCGCCATCCACTTGGAATCCTTTTCCGAAACCGAGGGATCGGGGATGGCCTTGTAGTTACAGCCAGCCAGCAAGAACGCCGCTACGCCAGCAATTGCGATGGTACGAAATTTCATTGTCTGCCCCGATTCGTGCCGCTCCAGACGGTCACCTTATTAACCTTGTCCTTACCATAAGATTACCAGAGCGACAGGCGTGGGCAGAAAAGTCCCGCACCTGTTGCCCATATGCAACGGATTTTTAGGACTTTCTGCCATCGCGAAACCGGAAAATCCGGATTATGTAGGTCTTCCAGGCTAATTGGGTCCTTTGCCCGGCGCCCTGGCTGTGGAGGCGATCTGTGAATACGTTATTGATTACCCATCCCAGCGCCCTTGGTCACGATATGGGAGCGGGCCACCCCGAACGGCCTGACAGGTTGCGCGCAATTGACCGCGCGCTCGAGGCGGAACGGTTCCAGGGCTTGCACAGGGTTCTGGCCGAGCGCGGCGGCCGCGATTTGATCACCCTTGTCCACCCGGCAGCCTATTTTGAAGCAATCGAAGCGGCCGCCCCCAAAAGCGGGTTGGCGTTTCTGGATGGCGACACTTCCATGAGCCCGGGAACCTGGGAGGCCGCCATGCATGCCGTGGGGGCAGCCTGCCAGGCGGTGGATGAGGTCATGACCGGCAAGGCCGCCAACGCCTTTGTCGCCATGCGCCCGCCGGGTCATCACGCTGAAACATCGACGCCCATGGGCTTTTGTTTCTTCAACAATGTGGCGATCGCTGCCCGCCATGCGCAAAAGGCCTACGGGGCCGAGCGGGTCGCCATCATGGATTTCGACGTCCATCACGGAAACGGCACGCAGGAGATATTCTGGGCTGATAAAACTGTGATGTATTCATCCACGCACCAGATGCCGCTTTATCCCGGCACCGGCAGCAAGAACGAGCAGGGCGATTACGAAACCATCGTCAACGCTCCCATGCGCGCAGGCGACGGCGGCGAAGCCTTTCGCGACGCGATGATGAGCGTGGTGCTGAAACGCCTTGAGGAATTTCATCCCGATCTCATTTTGATTTCAGCCGGCTTTGACGCGCACAAGCGCGACCCGCTCGCAAATTTGAATCTCGTCGAAGATGACTTTGCATGGGCAACGGAAATGCTGATCGCAATAGCCAACCGCAAATGCGGCGGACGTGTCGTCTCGCTGCTGGAAGGCGGATACGATCTGAAGGGACTTGCGGATTCTGTTGCGGCGCATGTGGGCAAGCTGATGGAGGGCTGACAAAGACTCGCTGCGAAAAACTCCAGATATCTCCTTGTTATTGTCAGATTTCTTCGTGATATAATAGCAAGTACAGCCGGTTCGGCTGCAAGTACAGCTGGTTCGGCCGCAAGTACAGCCGGTTCGGCTGAATGTGTCAAAGCGGATCTTTCAATATGGGGCGATCGCGGGCGACTTTGGCTGGATTGGCAGTGCTTTCCGCTTTCATGCTGGAGGCAGGCAGTTCGTCAGCGCTGGCTGGATGCGAAGACATTATCTTTGAAGCCAACAAATACGCCGTCTGCTCCTTCAGCCAGTCCGGCGAAGACATGCGCGTTTTTCTGCGCGATGGATCGGGTGGTAACTACGGCTCCTTCTCCAGCCTGCGCCGCGATCTTGAAAAAAAGGGCGAAACGCTCACCTTCGCCATGAATGCGGGCATGTATCATCCAGATTATCGCCCAGTTGGCCTCTACGTCGAGAACGGCGTTGAAATCGCCAAGGTTTCGACTCGCCGCGGGCCCGGCAATTTTCACTTGCAACCCAATGGTATTTTCTACATCGGCTCCAACGGGGCTGGCGTTCTCGAAACGCGGCAATATCTGCGTGCGCGCCCGCAAGTGAGATTCGCAACACAGTCGGGCCCCATGCTGGTGATCAATGGCGCGATCCACCCCAAATTCAGTATCGGTAGCGAATCCCAAAAGGTGCGCAACGGTGTGGGCGCCTGCGCCGGCAACCGGATTGTTTTCGCCATATCCGATAGCGGCGTCACCTTCCACGACTTCGCCCGCCTCTTCCGCGACCGATACAAATGCACCAACGCCCTGTTTCTCGACGGTTCGATCTCCGCGCTCTACGCGCCCCAGCTCAAGCGCGCGGACGGATGGCGCCCCATGGGGCCGATTGTCGGGGTCGTGGAGAAAAAGAAATAGTCAGGCTGCCAGGATTTCTGCTGTCAGGCCGGCATCCCGCACCATCCCGGTCCGGTCACATTTGGCAGCAAGATCTGAAGCTCGTTCGCCCGCAAGCATGGTATCGGGTGCAATTTCCGCCAGCGGAACCAGCACAAACGCCCGTTCGTGCGCGCGTGGATGGGGAATAACGAGACCGACTTCATCCACGCTGATATTGTCATAGCTGATGATGTCGATATCGAGCGGTCTTGGTCCCCAGCGCTCTGACCGCTCGCGCCCGGCCGCCAGTTCGATGGCAAGGCACACATTCAGCAGTGCCCGTGGCGTCAGAGTCGTCTTCAGGCTCACACACATGTTCAGAAAATCGGGCTGATCCAGCTTGCCCCACGGCGGCGTGCGCCAGACGCTGGACCGCGCGACCAGACTCACTTCGGAGTGAGCGGCCAAAGTTTTAAAGGTCGTGCAGAAAGCGCCCGCCACATCGCCAGTATTTCCGCCCAGCGAAAGCGTAGCGAGCACCTCTTCAGGCTTTCAGGTCATGGGATTCATTGCGCTCGACACGCA
>CAMDKB010000399.1 GCA_945901195.1 Rhizobium sp. Q54 | reverse complement strand
AACAGTATGATTCTACGCTTGCCCTTGCCCCGCCGCCAGGACAAGTTAAGTCCGACAGGCTGCTAGAAGGGACGATAATGTTTAAATACACCGCTGCCATTTTGGGAATATCGCTAGGGCTTGGTGCGCAAACCAATGCGCAAACCTATCCCACACGACCAATCGCCATGATTGTACCGTTCGCGGCCGGTGGCCCAACCGACGTAATCGCGCGCATCGTCGCTGATCCCATGTCGCGACTTCTGGGACAACAAATCGTGATCGAAAACGTCGCGGGTGCTGGTGGCACGACCGGCATTACCCGGGCGGCAGGTGCAAAGCCTGATGGCTACACCATCATGATGGGCCACATGGGCACTCATGGCGTTGCGCCCGCGCTTTACCCCAATCTCAAATACAATCCAGCGACTGATTTCACGCCGATTGGCAAAGCGGCGGGGACGCCCATCATCATCGTCGCAAAGAAGAACCATCCGGCCAAAGATTTGAAGGAATTTATTGCTTGGGTAGCGAAGGAAGGCGACAAGGCCAACTAGGCCTATGCCGGTCCGGCGTCGGTATCCCACACAACAGGGATATTGCTCGTTTCCATGCTTCCCGGCGCTAAAGCGACGCTCGTGCCTTACACTGGTACCGGACCCGCGCTGAATGACCTGATTGCGGGCCAGGTTGATTTCATGACCGACCAGATCGTCAATGTGGTCGAGCAGATCAAGGGCGGCGCTATCAAGGCTTATGGCATTGCAACGCCCAAGCGTTCGCCTGCCTTGCCCGATCTGCCAACGACGATTGAAGCGGGCCTGCCCTCCTATCAGGTGAGCGCCTGGAATGCTGTGTTCGCCCCGAAAGGATTGCCAGCCGATATTACCGCCAAATTGCAGGATACGCTGAACAAGGCTCTGGAAGATACCAATGCGCGCAAGCGCCTCGACGAACTTGGAGCCGTTGTTCCCGAGGGTGCGGACCGGGGCGGAGCGGCACTTCAGAAACTGGTGGAAACCGAAGTTGCCCGTTGGAGCCCAGTCATCAAGGACGCCATGTCCAAGGAAAAGAAATAACCGGTATTGAAGGCAATTGAATTTGACGGCGGGCAGGGTCCCGCCGTTTTTTGTTGTCGACGAAACTGCCCGCTTTGGATTAGATCATTGTCATAAAATCAGAACAGGAGGCAGCCTTGATCGTCCGGGATCACAAACATCTGACCGAAGTTGTCGTCGAAACGATGAAGCAGACCCCCGATCCACGCTTACGCGAAATCATGGTGTCGCTGGTCACGCATCTCCACTCCTTCGTTCGCGACGTGAAGCTGTCCGAGAAGGAATTTCAGCTGGCTCTGGAATTCGTCAACGCCATAGGGCAGGCTTCCTCCGATACGCATAACGAAGCGTCGGTCATGTCCGGGTCTCTGGGAGTCTCGCAGCTCGTTTGCCTGCTCAACAACGGCAACATGGGCGAAGAAGAAACCACGCATAACCTGCTTGGGCCGTTCTGGCGCAAGGGCGTACCCGACGTGGAAAATGGCGGCACCTTGTTGCGTTCGCCGACTCCGGGGCCTGCGATGCTTGTCGAGGCATTCGTGCGCGATCCCCAGGGCAATCCGGTCGTTGGCGCCGATGCCGACATCTGGCATTCCTCGCCCGTGGGGCTGTACGAACAGCAGGATGCCGAACAGGCAGAAATGAACCTGCGCGGCATGTTGAAAACCGACAGGGACGGCAAGTTCTGGTTCTGGTCGGTCAAGCCGGCTGGCTATCCGTTGCCGATCAACGGGCCGTTGGGCAAATTGCTGAAAGGGCAAAATCGCCAGCATTACCGGCCAGCCCATCTTCATGTCATGATCGTCAAGCCGGGCTACAAGACGATGATTTCGCAAGTTTACGACCAGGATGACGAACTCATCAACAAGGACCCGCAATTCGGTGTCACTACCCGGCTTCTTGGCGACTACAAGCGTCATGATGAGCCTGCGCCCAAAGCGGGTGTCGCCTCGCCCTGGTACAAGCTCCAATACGAATTCATCGTAGAGCCCGGCGAATCCAAATTGCCGCGCCCACCAATTAAATAGTTTACCTGCCTTGCCTCGCGCGTCACCGACACGCGGGGAAAGAAACACGATCGGCCATATTGGAGAACGCATCATGTTGACACGCCGCCACACGCTTCGCCTGGCTCTTTTGTCCACTGTGCTCGCTGCAGCGGGCGTTCCGGTTCTTGCTGCTTCGCCCACAAGCCTGAATATTTTTGTGCCGGCAGCTCCTGGTGGCGGCTGGGACCAGACTGCACGCTCGATTGAAGCGGCCCTGCGCAAAGACAACATCATCACCAGCTTCCGGGTCGAACATCGCCCCGGCGCTGGCGGCGCTGTGGGCCTGCCGATCTTTGTCTCCAGCAAGAAAGGCCAGGGCGATACAATCATGATCGGCGGGCTCGTGATGGTCGGTTCGCTTGTCGCCAACAACAGCCCGGTCGGGCTCAATCAGGTCGTCCCCATTGCCCGCCTCACAGGCGAGGCCGAGGTGATCGTCGTGCCGGCGGCATCGCCATTCAAGACGATGAAGGATCTGATCGAGGCGATGAAGAAGGACGTCGGGAAGGTCTCATTTGCTGGCGGATCGGCTGGCGGTACGGATCACATTCTTGCCGGCATGATCGCCAAGGCTCTGGGACTTGATCCACGCAAGGTCGCCTACGTTGCCTATTCCGGGGGTGGGCCTGCCCAGGCGGCGTTGCTCGGAAATCAGGTTTCGGCGGGCATTTCCGGTGTTGGCGAATTTGCCGAGCAGATCAAGGCGGGGAAATTGCGGCCGCTGGCTGTATCCTCGCCCAATCGCCTGTCCGACGTGGATGCTCCCACGTTGAGGGAATCCGGCGTCAATGTAGAACTCTCGAACTGGCGCGGCGTGTTCGGTGCGCCAGGCATCAGTGACGAGCAGCGCAAGGATCTTATCGCGCTCATGGAGAAGATGGCTGCCGGCAGTGGCTGGAAATATGAGCTCGAAGACAAGGGCTGGGACGGAATCCTGCTGACCGGCGACGCGTTCAAGAAATATGTCGATGAGGAAGTCGTCCGCATTTCTGCCATTTTGACCGATCTCGGCCTGAAAAAGTAAGATGGTGGACAACGGCGACCACGCATCGCGTGCAGACCTCGCCATCGGCATCGGCATCACGGCGCTGGCTGCCATTCTCGGCTGGCAGGCGAGCGTCATTCCGGACAATTCGGCCTATGCGCAGGTTGGCCCGGCTTTGTTCCCGTGGCTTATTTCGGCGGCGCTTCTGGTGCTTGGCGTCTTCCTGATCGTTGCCGCCCTGCGCGGAGGCTGGTCACACGAGAGCGAAGATGCGCCCGAATACATGAACTGGGCGGCGCTGGGCTGGGTATCGCTTGGATTGCTGATCAATGTTTCGGCGATCGAATATCTGGGCTTCATTCTGGCTTCCACAGCGATGTTCGTGCTCATCGCCCGTGGTTTCGGCAGTCGCACCCCCATTCGCGATGGCGCCATCGGATTTTCGCTGGCGCTGGTGGCCTATGTCGGTTTTGATCGCGTTCTCGGCTACAAGATTGGCAGTGGCATTATCGAAAGCCTGATCTGATGGAAACCCTCGCCCATCTTGCCAACGGCTTCTCGCTCGCTCTGACGCCCATCAACCTGCTCTGGTGCCTTGTCGGCGTCACCGTCGGCACCGCCATTGGGGTTCTGCCAGGCCTTGGCCCGGCGCTGACTATCGCGCTCCTGCTGCCCCTGACCTACAAGGTCGAAGCGACTTCGGCCTTTATCCTGTTTGCCGGAATTTACTACGGCGCCATGTACGGCGGATCGACGACGTCGATCCTGCTCAATACGCCCGGCGAAAGTGCTTCCATCGTTACCTCGCTTGAAGGCAATCGCATGGCGCGCAATGGACGCGCTGGCGTCGCGCTCTCGACCGCCGCCATAGGCTCATTCGTGGCGGGGACAATCGGCACAATCGGGCTTACATTTGTGGCAGAGCCTATCGTGCGCTTCGCACTCAAATTCGGACCGGCGGAATATTTCTCGCTGATGGTACTATCCTTCGTCACTGTATCGGCCGTACTTGGAAACTCGGCGGTGCGCGGTCTGACGGCGCTCGTTGTCGGCATCTTTCTGGGGATGATCGGCATCGACCTGCAAACCGGGCAGCCGCGCTTTGCCTTCGGCGTGACGGAGCTTCTCGATGGCATCAACGTGCTGATTGTTGCTGTCGGTCTCTTTGCTGTCGGCGAGACCCTTTATCTGGCTGCACATGGCAAATCGGGACCACCTGAAGTCCTCGAGGTCAAGGATTCTATCTGGATGAGCGCGGCTGACTGGGGCCGCTCGTGGAAGCCATGGATCCGCGGCTCCCTTCTGGGCT